>JBLHLE010000041.1:0-15343 GCA_047620805.1 Pirellulaceae bacterium | reverse complement strand
CTGCGACGAGCATGAGGCCGGGTGAAATTGGCACGCGCACTTTCGGCTCGTCTTTATCCGTGTTGCGTCCACGGTTGTCCCGACCATTGGGAAGATCGCCGGGCGCATCTTGGGGCAGTCGACCAAAACTGCCCTGGGAAAAATGGTGCCCTAGCAGATCGACTACTCGTGGCCCCAGTTCTCCGGTCGCGAGGTCAATAAGTTTGGGTAGGGCTTGCTTTTCAGCGCGGTTCTCTTTGGCGGGCCTGATCGGTTCTGGATCACTGAGTCGCGGTCCGGCATAGTAGATCGCCAAGCCCCAGTGAATGAAGACCGACGGCCGCTGAAGTGCCTCGGACCAACGCAAGAAATCCGGGTCGTTTCGTTTTATCTCGCCCAAGGCGATCGATGTCATCTGTAATTGGCGAGCTTCTTGTTCGCGGCTGTCGCTCCAAGCATCGCGAGCTTGTGACAAAAATTCGGTTGGTACATTCAGCTCAGCGTTGTTTTCGTTCGTCAGCGAATTCGTACTCGCTGAGGACGGCGAATTCACTGAGTTGGAAGAGAGAATGGGACCGATGCTTGTCGACGCCGAGCCGAGCCGAACTGTTGGACTCGCAGTTGCCAGCAGCGCGACCGCCGGTTTGCAGAGCTGGTCCCGATTGATTGGTTCTCCGCCATCGATTGTGTACATCCCAAGTATATTTTTGGTGCAGACCATGACAGAACCGTCGCCCCATCCAAGCAAGAATCCGTCTTGCCGTAGTCCACCGAGGTACTTGTCAAGATCGCCTGGGTCGACTTGATGGTCCGCGGGTTTGGTCCATGGTACCGCGGCGGCATCATCGACTTCGAGCAGCATCACCGTATTGGCCAAGCCGTCCTCGACCCGCCTTTTAGCCACGACTTTTCTCGGAGGAAATAGTGAACTCGACGCGATCGGAACCTGGTAGTTGGTGCTGGTATCGAAACGTTCTGGCGACTGAAAGACGGGAGGAATTTTCGCTAACAACGCGGAATTGTGCGGACTATCCCAAGGTTCCTGATGGTGAAATTGGTTGTAGAGATAGTCGAGGCCGAGTTGTGGGAGAATGGAGACTCGCCAGCTAAGCAAAGGCTGCTTGCTGGAGTCCGTGGTTGCCTGACCCGGCATTACGTTCTTCTCACTGACGTACTGCACCAGGGCATTGCTGATCCGCTTCATATTGTCGATCGTCATTTGCCGTCGAGCTGCAGGCGTTTGCGGACGCTCAACCGCGGCCGCAGTTGCGATGACCGCGGCGAGTGTTGATGGCCCCTGTTGCGTTTGATTAGGCCGCTCAGCACTAGAGTTGGGGCTCGTCGAAATTTGGCGGTTGCCCGCAGCAGTGTCGGAGATTGGCTTGGTCGGCTGTTGGTTAACCGCTGAGTTGACCGGAGCTGAGTTGATCGGCGCTGAGTTGACCGGAGCTGAGTTGACCGGATTGGCCGACGGTGATGTTTTGTCCGCATTGTCTATCTTTGCGACTTCCTGCCATTCAAATGTTTCGTCCTCGTCGTCCTTGGGGCGACGAATTGCGCGTCGCTTCATGTCTTCCATTGTCGTTCCGCCACCGCAGCCTGCCGTGGTAACCAGGAGGCTCGTGATCAGCGCAAAGAAGAGAATAGCGGCCAGGGGAACTCGGACGAAGGTGAACTGCACGACTTTCATTTTTCGGTTCCATAACGCAAGGTGCGGAGCAGTCCGTGTTGGTTTGACCCGCCGCCGACTAAAAAGACTTGGTGAGGTTTAAGCGGGAAGTTCTGCGTGCCAGGAGTTGTCAAGGAACGCTGTACTTCACCAGCGAGTTGAGCCATCAGCGGGCTCCATAGCGAGTGAATGCGGTTGAGACGCTTGGACTTCGTTGGGTCTCTCTTCAATTGTTCCGACTGTTCAAAGGTAATGCCGAATTCTCGCAGCAGGCCCTCGGAAAACTGAGTCGCTCCCGATCCGAGGCTGCGAAACCAAAGTCGTTGTGGACTGCTGACAACAATATTTGTAGCTGCCGCCCCAACGTCAACCAGCGCAACCGCATCATCTTTGCCGGTCTCCTTGGGTAAAGTTCGCCAACGGTTTTCACCGAAAAATTCATGTTGCATGAAGTTGTGAAGAGCCACGCAGTCGCACTGCGCCTGTTGAACCTTAATGTTGGCGTCGAGCCACGGAGTGAGCATTTTCGTGACGTCGTATTCGCGTGCTCCGAGCAACAGAATGTTTTGGAATGCGTTGCGCGCCTCGTCACTTTCACCGTTGAAAGCCGTGGAGTCGCCAAGCAAATGGTAATTCCACTTGAGTTGATCGAGTGAAAACGGGAATTGATGTTGTGCCTCAAAGGTTATTGCCTGTGGAAGTTGTTTTGGCGACATCTTCGGCAGTTCCAGGAATCGACCTAGCAAACGGCGACCGGGCATGGAGACGCAAACAGGCTCCTTCTGAAGATCGTGCTCGTTTAGAAATGCGCCAATTGACTCGCCGCGCTGAGTTTCAACGTCGTGGCGGTCGAGCGACTTCTGGTGGGAGAATCTGACGCACTTATCAATGAACGACGCACCTGACTTGTCGCGAATCATGCGGACTGCGTGTAGCGCGCTGCTGCCCACATCAACTCCCCAGGCAGCTTTTGGTGCTCGTTTCCCAAAAGACAACCGTCCCAAAATGCCTTTGTTGGTGTCGCCCAATATATTGACACCAATTGCAGCATCTTCCATGGCTTGAAGTGCGAGACCTATGGCAGTAAAGAACTCGGATGGATATTCTCGAAGTTGGCTATCGTCAAAGTCGTCGCCATATCTAAAGGATTGCGGAAAACAATACTGATCCACAGGTGGTCCGATGAAAGTCGGGCTGGGTTCCGGCGCCCAAACGGGGTGGATGGAATACGGCTGCTGCGGTTTCGATTTCAGTTGCGTTTTGATTTTGTTGCATGTGTCGATGATCGATGGTGCGTCGTTGGTGCTCTTGGCAAATCGTAGCGCAATTTCCATGAGGATTTTGGTGGCAAACGGAGATTGCTGGACTTCTCGTTGTAGGCACAATAGTTCAGTACAGATGCCTTGAAGTTTTTTAGCTTCTTCGTTGTGAACGAAATCGGGTACTCGATCCAGTAGCTCCAATGCTGCAGCAAACTTCTGCTCAGCCAATTTCGCTCGAGCCGATCGACAGACCATATCGCGAATTTTCTCGGCGTTCTGTTCGAGCTTGATGTCGTTTGGGGTCAGCGTCAACAGTCGGTCGATAGTTTGCAGGGCGTCGAGATACCGCTTGTTCTGAAAGGCAGACTTTATCTCGCTTCTCAGCTGGCTAACTTCGTTCGTTCGTTGACCGCAGGTCGCCAGCAGCCGTTGAATTTCCTCGTCCTGAAACGGTTTGGGCACGGTACCGAGCAGCTTAAGCGCGTCCTCGAAATCGAGTCTTTCGATCATTTCCGCCGCGGTCTTCTTGATCGCATCGCACTTTTGCGCTTGCTCCGACGACGCTCCTGTCAGAACATTGAGCAATTCGAGGGCTTCGTCGATGATTGCGTCGATGATGGGGTCGTCCGATAGGGCAAGCGACTCGACAGCATGAATCGCTTCCTTGTATTGGAATTGGTCTTTGAGTGATCTTGCGGCGACGAGTGATTTTTGGGCTGCGGATAGTTTGAGGTTCAGCGACTCTTGAAGGTTCGATCCGCAACTACCACAGAAGGTTTCGGTAATTGGTCCGACCTTGCTGCAGGAAGCACAGAGTTGCCACAAGCAGTCGCCGCATTTACTGCAGAAGCGGCGATCTCCTGCATTGTCGCTGTCGCATTTCCCGCAGCGGACGATCTCGTGCGAGGTCAACAGATCTGCATGCAGCGATTCGCGCAATTTGGTCTTGCGACGAATTGAAGCGTCGAGGAGACGTTTGGCCTTCGCGTCTTGGAGTTTTCTGGCGGCGAGCCCAATTTCACCACGAACTTCCTCCAGCAAAGTGGGGTTAGCGGAATGCTCCACATGCTTCAATCGCTTTAAGCTCGCGTTGACTGCGGCCTCTATTTTAAGCGAGTTGCCTTCCAGTGGTTCAAGTCCGAGAAGGAGGTAGGGGTTGAACGGCTTCTCTGTCAGTGGGACGTCGAGCCATTCTCGATAAGGATTGAAAGCCGTTTGACTAGCGCTCATGTTAATGTTCGTACCGGAAGATGTATGTGTCGCGTTGACTGTCGAGGAGCGAGTCATTCGACGACCGCGAATTGTAGTTTCAACTGTAAACTTTCCACTCGTGGGTGATCAAATTCCATTCGAATGTCTCCGAAAGGGCGACCCAGGAAGGCGCACTTCGGCGCGTCCTTGGGTAGCGTTAGCTCGAGTTGATACAGTCCCTGCTCGACATTCCGAGCCGAGAATTTGGCCTTCACGAAATCGGGCTCAACATGAATGTTCACGTTCTTGAGATCTGGCTCGTCATCGTACACCCGAATAATGACTCGAGTCGTTCGTTCTTCGCCAACGGATTTCTTACCCATGTCGACGACGCCAGATTCATCGAGATTGCCGCCGTAAGCGCCAATTCGCTTGGTCACACGTCCCGACAGTGGAATTTCCACGATTTCCTCTTCGCTGTTTCCCGGCAGCAGAACTGGAATTCGTATCATGTGATTGAACGCACCAGTTTTCATGTCTGTGGGAAGCGTGATTTTGATGCGATAGCCGGACTTTGCAGCCAAGTTTTCGATGTCATTTCCCAATAATTGCTGGACGTCGATTTGAAGGCCGGAGAGCGTGCTGCCGATTCCCCCGAGGTCAAAAGTGTCGAATTCTTGAGAACGAATGACGAGTTCTTGTTCGTAAGTTCGATTCGGTCGAACAGCGGGGAATGCAAAGTTGTCTGGGGTCGCGACGAGCCTTTGGAGGACTCTACCGTGGATCCGAAATTGAATGGTCGAGCGCTGTGGATCGTTGGTGTATACCAGTGCGCTATGCGCGTAATGTTCCGTGTCGCGACCGGTGTTCCAGCGCAGCTCAACTTCAGTCGATTCACCGGGAGCAAGATTCTGTTTTGCAACTTTGCCAACGGTACATTTGCAGGTTGTTTCACCGACCCGAATTTTGAGAGGGGCAGCGCCTCCGTTAGTGACGACAAAGCGGTGAAGCGAGTTTGTCAAGGGATTGAGAGCCCCAAAATCGAATTCCGTTTCGGGAGTAATCGCCATTGGAACGCCAGCCGATGACGATTCCGATAGTTGAGTTGCGTCGCCTTCTAAGTCCGCATCAGCTGCCACTTCTTCGATGTGGAATTGAGGCAATGATTCCAAGTCCTCGACGATCAAAACACCTTGGGTGGATTTAAATCGAACTCCCTGATGAAGGAAGATAAAATCAGTTGTTTGGATCAGAGCGAACGCCGCCCCACAGAACAGTATTCCACTGAAAAAGATGCTCCAAAAAACGTACTTCATCGAGAGGTTCTTTCATGAGGATGGAAATGATTTGTTGTCAAATTCGTCCGTGAACAAATAAGCCGTGGGCAGAAATGTTTCCTGCCCACGTGCTCGTAGCCACGCCGCTTTGTATGCCGACTCTCAATGTCCAACAGATGTTGAAACGTGCCAGACAGAGTTAGCTAGAACTGTATTACTCGAATACAGATCGTTTTTGCAGGTTGATTAAGAAGATGCCGTTGAAAATCTGACCGGACGGAAGCTCTACATCCGAACTGCGGTAACCAGTTACTGCATATTCCGCATCGGTCAAGTCTTTGGGGACGGGGAATCCAGGATTGAGAAACTTGTCGTTGTTCGTGTCAACGAATTCTTTGACCGAACCGTCAGCCATCAGGATGTTAGCAGTCGAGTTTCGACCACCACCGTGAACGGCATACCAGTCGCGTGTGTCTTGCAAGTAGGTGTTCGATCCAGTTACTGGCGGGGTACAGCTGCCTGATATTTCGCAATCGACTTGAGTCGTGAGGTCGGCAGCTTGGTTGATCAGGTTCAATGTTTTGCTCGAGGCATCGTAAACGGCTGGGCCGTCGTTGAATGCTTCCGTCAAAAGTTCGCCGACTTCCAAGAAGGTTTTGGATTCCGTGCTGCCGTTGGCAAACGGATCTGCTGTCGTGCCGTCTAAAAGAAATGCACCATATGCGATGGTGGTTGCCAAGATTGCTTCGTCGATGTCGCCGGGAGCGGCGTCACCGAGCAGAGCGACGTTCGAGGAAACGACCGGAGACGTTTCCAAGACGCGACGACGGAGGGGACCTTGGGTCGTGCTGAGTCCCTTCATACCGGAACTGCTGGCACTACCGCCACCGATGATTTTGGCGGGTGAGGAGCTGTCGTCGTAGCCAAATAGTGGCACGCTGCGAACAAAGTGCCAACCAGCGGCGTAGTTCGTGTTGTAACCTTTGTCGATGAAAGCACGGGCTATGATCGCGGCGCGTTCTTGATCTTCTGCCAAGGTGTTAGCGAACGTACCAGCACCGGTTGTTCCCGTCAAAGTACCACCCCATGTGGCGCTACCGCAAACACCAGCGGCGAGACGGGAAGCGGGTGCACCGTCTTTAGCGTCGGTCGTGTCTTTACCGTAAAGGTCATTCAGCTTCTCTGGTCCACGAAGTGGATTCGAGGGGCAACGGAGTTCGTTAGCGTTACCCGAGTTGTTGTTGACGATGTCGGCCACCCAACCAAAGGTGTCCATGCAACCGTCGCGGCGGAAGTCGGATGCACCACTGCAGAGACGGTGTTGAGGATCGGAGTCGGCGAACATGGTTAGTCCGAGACCGATTTGACGAAGGTTGTTTTTGCATTCTACGTTACGCGATGCTTCTCGAGCGCGCGAAATTGCGGGTAGCAAAAGTCCGATTAGGATGCCGATGATCGCGATGACCACCAACAGTTCGATGAGCGTGAAAGCTCGTCGGATATTTCTGTGTTGCATTACGAGAAAACTCCTGATACTGTTAATTTAGTAAGAAATTCATGCTTCATGGATTTGATCGGCCGGGGTACTGTAGCAGCAGTTCTACCGGCCATTTTTTTGTTTACGCTGTTTTGATTTTTATCCTGCCTTCATTTTTCACGCTCCTTTCTGTTCGCCACTTGGCGTGGTTTGATTCGTGGTTTGATTCGGTCGGATGGTCGACATTTGAGTCGCCCTCAGGCGTCAGCGAGCCTTTAGATGCAATCAACTAGTTGCTTAGTTTGATGGCGCTTAAGGAATAACGGCTGATGACTTCTTCATCGGACAACTCGACTTTATCGTCTGCGTAACCCATCTCGATCGACGCCGGAAAACCGGGGTTTAGCTGGCCGTCCTCGTTTTGGTCGGTGAAGGCTCGTACGCTGCCGTCGGCAAAAACGATGTTACAAGTACCGCGGTGTACCGCGGCGAAACCTCGATAATCCTGTAGCGTCAGGCGGTTCCAAACTGACCACCAACCGCTGGCTCCCGTGCGGGGAGTACCGTTGGCAAAGGATGGCGGAACAAAAGTGTCTTTGCGAATCGGGCCGTCCGTATACGATCGAACGACTAAGTCTCCCGCGGGCACGTCACCAGTCGACATCAGTAGCGAAGACGATTGCGAGCCGTCACCTAGCAGCGGGACGAACGTCGAGGAAACCTTCGCGGTGTCTAGTTGTCGCTGAGTGAGTGGTCCGGCAGTCGTATTTCGCGAGCGAATTGAAGCTCCACAACCGGCTTTCGTTTCGACGAGATTGCCGCTTTCGTCCAGTAAAGCTTCCGAGCGAACTAACAACCAGCTGGCGGTGTAATTGGTGTTGTAGTGTTGGTCGTAAATCTCTGTTTCCACCAGTTTCCGCCGTTCTTCGGAACCGGCCGCGAGGCTCAATTCTGAGATCTTGCGACACGGATTCACGATCATCGTGCCATCGGGAGCGGTCCTTGGTAACGTGCCCAGCGTGTCCACACAAGATGCAAGTGCAGCGGGGTTGACCGTATACAATTCGTTGTAAACTTCACTAATCCGGAATGGATTTGCCGGACAAAGCATCTTTCCGGCAGGTATGTTCCACTTCAACATGTCAGCTACCCAGCCGACTTCCGTTACGGCTCCATCTTCACGCCAGCTGAACGCGCCAGAGCAGTATTTCCCAGCGTGAAGCGTGGCGTTCTGCTGCAAACCCAAACCGAATTGTCGAAGATTGTTTCGACATGTGGCGCCTCGGCTCGCCTCTCGAGCCATATTGACTGCGGGCATTAGTAGAGCGGTCAAAATACCAATGATAAAAATCACCGCTAACAACTCGACTAACGTGAATCCTCGGCGAATCGTGGACTTCATAATATCCCTTTTGGTTAAATCGCGTCCGATTGGTGGAAATGCTGCACTCACTTGTTACTTACTTTCTTATTTCGTCTATCAGTTTACGTAGCAGAATAAAGATTCCGTGACCCAATCGTTAACATTGGGTTAGCGCTCTGAATAGTTTGTGCGCGGTTTTCGTTAAGACGGCGCGAAGACAACCGTTTGACGTGGCGAGAACTTCGCGGCGGACGACGTCGAGATGCCTTCTTACACGAGTTACCTCCGCGGCGGGTGGGGGTCTTGTAGTGTGAGTCGTCGCAGATTCCAACATCTCGCGCAGAAAATGAATGAAGAGTGATGATTGACGAAGTGAAGAGCATGTTAACTCGCGTACGAAGAACGCAATTTCGGCGGCGAGGCCGACAGTTTTTAATGGCTTTGGGTTTCGAAACGCAAAGCGCTAAAATATTCTGTATGAATACTCCAACAAATGCAGACGGCTACGAAGTACGGGTGAAAACCCCTGAACGAGAGCAGGTATCAATGCACATGCTCTCATTGAACGAAGCATACGCGCTGACGCTCCGGTTAGGAACGTCTGGCGGTATGTTTGTAGCCTTGATCTTTCGGCCTTCTACGCCGACATCCAAGCGGTAAAAGGTGGTGTGGCCCAGGATGGGATGCGAGTGTCGCGCGTCGGCCGGCAAGAGTTCATTCCACCGCGAAGCAACTTTGGAAGATCATCTTGAAGAAGCTCGCAAGCAAGTAGAAGAAACACGGCGTGACGACGATGATGACGAAGGAAAAAATCGTCAGGAAGCTGCGCGTGAACGTGCCGCCAAAGAACGTTTTGAGAGAGTCGAAGACGCAATCTAGCAACGCAAACAGTTGGAAAAACAAAAGGTAACTCGCGTACGAAGAACGCAGCGTACGAAGAACGCAATTTCGCGGAGCGAAATGCGACTATGCGTCGCAGCTGGGGAGAATGTTGAACGGCGTAGATCAGTGTTAGAAGAACGCAATTTCGCGGAGCGAAATGCGACTATGCGTCGCAGCTGGGGAGAATGTTGAATGGCGTAGATTAATGTTAGAAGAACGCAATTTCGCGGAGCGAAATGCGACTATGCGTCGCAGCTGGGGAGAATGTTGAACGGCGTAGATCAGTGCTACACGGGATCAGTGCAGACGAGTGGCTCTTGCAGATTGCTGCGTCTCTTGAGGCGATAGAGATTGAAACTGTAGACCAAGAGAACCGTGTAAGTCGAAGCGGAGATTGCCCAAAACATTGCGTCATACGAATAATGTTTGGCAATCAGTGAGAGCAGAGGAGCGCCGACAAGCGTGCCAAGATCTAGCATCATTAGTGACAATGCCGACCCCGTACCACGGATCTTGGCGGGAAACCGCGTTAGGGAAAGGGCCGTCATCGTTTGAAAAACCAAGGCGTGACCCGTCCCGCAAATCATGCCCGGTAGCCAGATCCAACGAGCACCAAATTGCGTGACTAAGGGAAACCAGGCCATGCCCGTCGCCATGAAGAACAGGCCGACCAGTAAAACTCGATTGCGACCAATGCGGTCCGGCAACTTTCTCAAGACGAGCCGAACTGTTACGCCCCAGCCAGCGTAACCTAAAAAAAACAAAGCCATTGGCGTTAACCACGGCACTGCCGACAACGAAGTATCGTGCAATGTGTCTACATAACTTGGGAGGAACACGAATGGCACCGACATACAGACGCCAAATACTACATTGACTAGCAAGATTGTGCCTGGCCAATGATTCCAGGCAGTGGCGATGAATTCGGTGAAACTGGAGCGTTTGGTAGGCTCCTTCGTATCAGTGGATTTGATGAACAGTAACAATATCGCCGGCACAATCAGCGCTGCCGCCGCCGCCACGAATAGCACGACGAAGTCACCGCGGACACGATCGGTGCTGCCCAGGATAAGGTCGCCAAGGTAGGGCCCAATTAGCATCCCGAAAAACCCGCCCGCTCCGAGAACTCCAATCGCTTCGCTACGACGTGCCAGCGGCGCAGCTTGGGTGACGTATGTAAGGCTGCTTGTGAAAACGAGCGCAGCGCCTAGAAACAGCAAGCAGCGCATAATCGCGAGGCTCCAGTGCAGTTGGAAAATCATTAAGTTTCCCAACGAGCCGATGGCGAAGACGGCGTACCCAATCGCCCACATGTTGCGAGCGCCGATGCGGTTAATCCACTGCCCCATCCACGGTCGCAACGCCCAGGCAGCGATCGCACCAGCCGAGGTCACTTGCCCCACCGTGACAACATCGCCTCCCAAATGCTCGACCCAACGCGCGTAATGCGAGACCAGTGTATTGGCGAGAACGAACCAAGTCTGGCTGAGAAATGCGAGTATGAATGAGCGGTCGTATAACGGCTTCACGGTAACTGTTCTTATCGGAACAAATGGCGACTGGTTCAGTTGGGCAAGAACACCAAATGCGTTGTGTCACGAAGGCAGGGCAGAAGGCGACGATCGTCAATCGCTGCCACAACTAGAGCGACACCGGTCCGTTACCAAAAGTTCAGCGTAGCGTGACGGATTGAGCGAATTGCTGAGGAGCCGCAGCATATTTCGCCACGATTTCAATGGCGGTAACCATGCTCTCCCGGTTCACCTCGTGAACATCGATTGGTTCACCGATATTGCGAAGCATGGTCAGAGTTAAGCGACCTCCGAGGTGCTGGCGGAACTCTTCGAGTCCCTGGAAAAGCGTTTCCGTGTCGCGGAGATTGGGGTCTTTCAAGTCGAAACCAAGGTCGGTCAGGCAGCGCAAAACTCGCATCGCGTCCGCTTCCGGAAAGCCGAATTCCAACGATGAATAGACCGTGTCAATCGCCACTCCGATGGCTACCGCTTCGCCGTGACGCAACTCGAAGTTGCTCATCGGTTCCAGCTTGTGGGCCGACCAATGACCGTAGTCCAAAGGACGCGCTTCGAGCATCTCGAAGGGATCGCCACCCTCGGTGATATGCTTCAAGTGCCACTCCGCAGACGCTTGTATGACGGGCATTGCCGCCGCCATATCCCGCCCGCGAATGTCCAAAGCGAGTTTGCAAATCCGGTTGAAGAGCTCGACATCCTTCAACAAGGAGACCTTAACTGCCTCCGAGAAACCGCACACGAAGTCGCGATCGGTCAGCGTTTCGAGGAGTTTGGCGTCGTTGATCACTGCCCACGGGACAGCAAACGATCCGAGCCAATTCTTCTTTTGGAATAGATTCACACTGTTCTTGACGCCGACACCCGAGTCGTCCTGAGACAAGGTCGTGGTGGGCAACCTTACCAGTCGCAAACCGCGATGCGCAATTGCGCAAGCAAAGCCAACTGCGTCGAGTACGGCTCCACCGCCAATTACGACGACATAACTGCGTCGATCGAGATTGGAAACATTGAATATCTTCAGAATTCGCTCGAGGACGTGGATATCATTTTTCAGGTCTTCGCCACCTCGAACAAGCTGGACATTTCCGACGCGGCGAATGCGATCACTATTTCTATCGCAGAATTCCTTGATGCGTGAGCGAAGCAGCGGATTGGCCTCCGCAACGTGTTCGTCAACCCAGAACTGAACGCGAGCGACATCTTGTTCTGATGGGTCGAGTACCTCGCGAAGCACATCGCTGTCTTTACCAAACACATCTTCCGTGAAGCGAAGGCGGTGCATAAACGGCACGCTGAATTGCTTGTCGATTTTGCGTGTAGAGGGCTGGGGATCCACGGTTGGCTCCAAAATACTTGACCGGCGGGAAAGTGCTTCGTGGGTAACTCGCCATTGTAAATGCTTTTCCGGCGCGATGCGAGCGCTGCGACCGCTGGAATCGCAGTAAGTCCTTAATTCGTAACGATTTGTGCTGTAACGGTTTAGCGCCGAATTGGAGGGCTAGAGTGGATTATTCATGAGTAGAACTTAGCTCATTGCAAGTCGTTTGTGGACATGAGTTTGTCGCCAACTTTCCCAAAACACGGCGCAATAGTAACCCGACGCGTAAGCGAGGAAACTCGCCGGATTTCCTCGCTTACGCGTCGGGTTACGAATAATCCGGGCTAGCGGACGTTCACTCCTTTTTCGATGAGTTTGGACTTGAGCACTCGCTTGGCGTCGCTTTCACCGTGCACTAGAACGACTTCTCCTGGCGGTTGTTCCATGCCGCCGATAAAGTCCATCAGGTTTTGTTGGTCGGCGTGTGCCGAGTAGCCAGACAAGGTGTGGGATTTCGCTCGAATGTTGTAATGTTTGCCGTCGATCTTCACAGAATCGCGGCCCGCTTGAATCGAACGGCCGGGCGTCCCCGATCCCTGGTAACCAACGAAAACAACGTCCGTCGTATCGCGGTCGAGAAACGCTTTCAAGTAGTTCATCACTCGTCCACCTGTACACATGCCGCTTCCGGCAATCACGATCGCAGGTAGTTTGCTGTCGTGTATGTATTCCAGGGTGGATGTGTGTTCGTCGTGATCGCCAATGGTAGTCAAGTTTTCAAAGACGAGTGGTTGGTCGTCATACTTGAGAACTTGCTTTGCTTCGGCATCCCAATACTGTTGGAGCGATCCATAGATTTCGGTGAACCGCGACGCCAACGGCGAGTCGACTAAAACATCGACCGCTTTCAACATGTTGCGACCCGTCTCATTCTGAATTCGCTCGAAAATACCATTCATCTCGAACAGCAATTCCTGGGTCCGTCCCAAACTGAACGCTGGAATGATAGTGACACCTTTGTCGTCGAGCGATTTTCTGAGGATGGCTTCCAGCCGTTGACGTCGCTCGGATCGATTAGCATGAACCTTGTCGCCATAAGTCGATTCAAGCACGAGCAGGTCGGCTCGCGTGGGAGGCTTGGGGTCTCTTAAGAGTGGAGCGTGGGGCGCGCCGAGATCGCCGGAGAAGACACAACGTTTATCTGCATAATCGACATCGATCCAGGCGGAACCCAACACGTGGCCCGCGGGATGAAAACATATCTTGGCTCCTCCGGGAACCTCGTAAGTTTGTTCGTACTTGACGGGCCGCAGCATGTCGTTGACGTGGTCCTGAAACGCCTTGATCATTCGTTTGTTGCGAGTAAAACCGATCTTAATCGCGTCTTCGATAACCAGTGGCAGTAACTTCGCCGTCGGTTCGCTACAGAAGATCGGTCCCTTGAATCCGGCGGCGAGCAGATACGGCAAACGACCGACGTGATCGATGTGGACGTGCGTCAGCAGCATCGCTTCAATGCCGTCCAACGAAAACTCAATTTCCAGATCCGGATGACGATCGGCATCTTCTCCTTGAAAGATTCCGCAATCGACGAGCACAGATTTTCCATTGTCGAATTTCAACTGGTGACAAGAACCAGTGACACCTTCGTGTCCGCCGTGATGAATGAGTTCCATGATTTCCCCGCTAATCGGATTTTCAATTCGAAATATCCAGGCGCGGTAGCTTGACGTCCGACACTGGATTCTTTGTAGCTTGTAGATTTCCCCGGCTGCAAATATCGCTGACTGCAAATATCGCTGACTGCAAATGAGGTTTCTAGACGAATTCGTCGATAGGTCGACCGCGATCGAGCAGATACTGGGGACGTCCCGTAGTGTCCTCGATGGTCACCTTGGACGCGTCGATGCCAAGATTGTAATACATCGTGGCGAGTACGTCTTGATAATGGACTGGTCGAGCGATTGCCTCGGAGGCAGTTTTATCGGTCGCTCCGAGGACTTGGCCGACATTCATACCACCGCCGGTCATCATGCCCATTGCCACGCGGGGCCAATGGTCGCGTCCCGCGTTCGCATTAATCTTTGGCGAGCGTCCAAACTCTCCCCAGAGAACAACGGTAACATCGTCGAACATCCCTCGTTGCTGCAAGTCTGTGACCAAAGCGTGTAGCCCGTGATCGAGAATCGGCAGCAAATGCCGCAGTCGAGTGAAGTTGCCCGAATGGGTATCGAAGTCGCTGAACGAAATGCTTACACAGCGGACTCCCGATTCGATTAAGCGGCGGGCCAGTAAGAATTTCTGCATCGACTTTTCAGTTTCGCTCGTGGCCGACGGCGTGACGTTGGTCGGTGGCGGCGTGTAGCGAGCTACCACCGCGGGGTCTTCCCTGCTCAAGTCCATCGCTTCGGCAAAGTTTCCGGACAGGAGAATACTGACCGCTTGCTGCTCGAAGCGGTCCATTGCATCCATCATGCCGCTGTTGTCGACTTGTCGCCGCAAACGATCGAGTTGTCCGAGCAGGGATTTGCGATCGTCGAGTCGACTGGCAGTCAGCGCGCTGTTCAACGCCATTTCGACCGTGTGGTTTTTGCCGAGCCGAGCCAACTCGCCTTTCATTGCTTCTTCTAGCGGTCGCGAGAACATTTTCGACATGTCCGGACGAAACGGACGATAGGAAGGTCCGAGATGGCCGGGACGAGCGCTGTTGCGGACGAGCGGTCGCCCTTGCATCATGTCGACAAAGGTTGGCGAAGTATCTTCAGTGGAGCCGAGCAGTTTGGTAAGGACGCAGCCCATCGCCGGTCGCCCGCCGATCGATTTGAGTTCCTTCTCGCTGAAACCAGATTGACACTGAAATGCGTCGTGCCGACCGGCAGCACCAACAAGCGCGCGAAGAAAATTGTACTGCTGCGCGTTTGCCGCCAGTTTGGGCATGAGCTCGCAAACATGGAAGCCGGGAATGGAAGTTTGAATCGGCTGAAACTCACCGCGAACCTCGCGCGGCGCGTTTGGCTTCATGTCGATCATATCCATCTGCGGAGGTCCGCCGTCGAGATGGATTTGGATAATCGCCTTGTTCGATGATTGCCGTCCGGCGACAGCATCTAGTCGCAGTAGGTCGGCCAACGCGAAACCACTAACGCCCAGAGCGCCGGCGCGCAAGAAATGCCGTCGCGAAACGCCATCGCATTGGACGAAAGGTTTTCCCGTGATTTCCAACATACCGCAAAACTCCACGATGAAAGTATCAACGGGAGTTTATGCGATAAAGCGGAGTCAAGTCAACAAAGAATCGCTGGACATGGGAATTAGTGGCAGTAGCCTTTGCCCAATTAGTGCGACCGGTGGCTGTTTAGGTCGCGGTTTTTATATCGTCACGATACGCGACGT
>JBLHLE010000040.1:0-15356 GCA_047620805.1 Pirellulaceae bacterium | reverse complement strand
TAGCAAAGAGCTGGTGGAAACAAATCGCGATATTGCTTTACGGCTGCTTCGACTTTACTTTGAGATTCCGTCGAAACCAAAACGGGAGCGTTGAGGCTCAGTGCATTCGCGGTCGGTTTCGCAGTTGACAGTTGAACTTGAACACTGCCCTGCTTTCCCGATTGCAGGTCGGCGGTTGTTACGAACTCGGCCCCGGCAAACAGTTTTGCCGGTAAGCGAATTTCGAGGCTGTGGGGGGCTCGTAGGCAACAATCAGCTTCGCCGATCGGTGAACTGTTGGAGGCACCATTGGGATGTCGGCCAAATTCGGCGCCCACTAAGCCATATTTGCTGACCACCGCCTTGTTGTCCTTTCTCAAAGTCTTCAGCCAATCGAGCGGACCTCGCCAATCCGTCAATTGCTCGCGAAGTTTGCGATCGGGCTCGGAGGGCGCGTTATCGTCGCTTGAAAGGATAAGTTGAATCGCTTGTTCAAGAGCCTCGAGTTCGTTTACTGGTTTACCAGCGAAAACGGCGTTCCGCCAAACCGCGACGGATGTACCACCGGTAATTGTGGATTTGGAACCCGGCTTTGATTCAGAGACGCAGAAATGCCAAACGTCGCTGTTGCCATAGGAGTCTGGAAGGGGGTTGCTGGCGAGGACATTGTCGACGATGTCCTTCGTCAGGCTCCATACTTTCTGGTCTTTGCCGATTGTCGCAATAGCTAGTTCGACGTGGGTTGTATCGCAGGCGTGGCCGCCATCTCTTGGACCGACGACGAGTGACAAAACATCACCTTGGCGGACCTCGAATTTCGCAGTGGGTTTGAATTCTTTACGAGCTCCGTTTTCAATTGTGCCGCCGCCGATTTTGGTGATGCCGAATTCACCGAGAAGTTCAATTCGCCATTCGGCGCCGTTTCCACATTTATTGTCGGCGTCGGCGACGAGTCCATTGATTTGGATTCCGCCATTTACTGGACTCCGCCAAGCGACGATGGACTCGAGCGTTGGCGAAGGATGGACAGTAACTCCACGCGCTGGCACGGTGAGAGTCAGGAAGCCGATGTCGTCTGTGGACGCGTTGGTCATGAGGCTTGGAGTTTGCAAGGAGCCCCAGCCGTTGATCGTCTTGTAGCCTTGGACATTCGTGAGCTTGGTAGTGAAGTGTCCTCGAATCTTTCGATCCGTTCTCGTTTTCAAATCGGCCAGAGCAATCCACGACTCGAAAAGATCGAGATTAAGTTTTTCACCGGCAGCGATTTGTTCGATTGTCAAAGTCGGAGCCGTGCCAAGCTTTCTGACGGCGGCGAGATACTTCGCGGTATTGCCCAGTTCTCGCTGGATCGTTTCTTGGAATTGGCCGGTCAGAGCTTTGACATCTCGGAGCATTACAGGTGGAACTTTAGTGGCGGGGTCAAATTCGATTCGCGGTTGCTGATAGACAACGAAATCGTGTTGATTGCCATCGCCAAGATCATTGGCCGTGAGATAGATAACGATGTCGGAGCCGTCGGAATTTGGGGGCAGTTTAAGTCGCAGGTCACGTCGCGTCGCAACGGGTGAAACCGGCTCCAGCCACGATTTAGGGCCGCCCTGGCGACCGATCTGCCCCACTGAATTAAACTTCCAAAGCACTTTTTGCGTTTCCGCGATCTCGCGCGAAAGCGCCGCGACGTCTTCCTTATTTGCCGTTCGCCATCTAGCGCGAATTGAGTCGAGCAAATATGATGGCTCGGCATTCGACGTACTGAACGCCTCGAAAAGTGTGGTGAGGTATCGCGCGTTTAGATTGTGGGCTCGAGCAACGGACTCGACAGATGTTTCTTCGCTTAGCAATGCGTCCCGTTCTTGCACAAGGGCGGCCAAGTATCTTTCTACTGGCAACAGGCCACCTTTGTTCGTGGTGAATTTGATGCCTTGCAAGTCGACCATTGCGCCAGCGCCGTCGTCGCAGAATTGACTGTAAAACGATTGGATGCGAGCGAGGAGTTCGTTCGTCTTGTCGCGCCGCGTCGTGTGCCTTGAGAATCGAATGCCATCGGGAACCAGAACGGCATGCCGCGAAATTTGCTTGGCGGCATCGAGGTACTTTGTGAATAGCGCAGGAGACATTGTCTGGGCAGCACCCGAGTTGATGAAGCCCTCGCCGGCCGCTCCGTCGACGGGAAACTCCTTGGCGGGATCCAGAGTGTCGATTCCCGTTAAATCCTGCAATGTGTAGGTGTATTCGGCGTTGTTCAGCCGCCGCAGTACAACTGGACCTGGATCGCCCGCATTGGCGCGAGCTTCGTGGGAAAGAAAACTGCGGACCCACGTGGTCAGTATTTCTTTTTCAGCGTCGCCTGGTTGCTTCGCCTCTTTGGGAGGCATCTGGTTGGTTTCCAGAATGTGACGCATCTTTTGCAACGTCTTTAACTCAGTTCGCATATCGGCGACCGACTTAAAAGCTGCTAGGTCGATTTCGGCTTCGGTCGTGTCGCCAGAGTGGCACTTGAAACAGTATGTCTTCAGCAAGGGCTGAACCCGAGCCGTAAAAGACTGATCAAAGGCCCGCAGTTCGGCGGCACTGTTGGCGGCACTGTTGGCGGCGTCGCCGGCGAGCAGCGATGCGGCTAGTAGCGATGTAAAGCTACAACAGAACAAAGCTATCGCAATGAAGCTCCGCATGGGCATCGTGTTTCTCCACAGTGACAGGGGGGGCAGTGACAGGGGGGCAGTGACAGGGGGTGGAATCGGCAGCAGGATGACCATCATAACCGAGTGATTCGCGGTGTCCAAGAAATCCCGGGCTGCAAATCCCAAATTGCTGACAAGAGGCCTCCAAAGGAGGTATGGATTGGCGGCACCGTCCGATAAGAAATGAAAAAGCGTGTCCGAGACGGTGCTCGAAAGCGCATTTGCTTCAAGTTACTTCATCCCTACCCGTGCATGTGGGGTGTTCACACATCGCTATCGATCGACTGCGGCGCTCTTTCGCTACGAAGCACTAACTTCAATTGAGAATTGGCCCGTCTAGTGCGTAGAGTTTATCGTCGTCCCGCCTAGTTAGCACATCTTACCGTGGCTCTAATAGTCAAAGTCATTTTGGATGTGAAAGAACCAGGGAAACTCACTATGTCAGATATGAAAAATGATGACCTTGCAGCAGGCGTGGTGTCGGCGGGTATTTCGAATTCACCAAAGTCTGTCCGAATTTGGCCCGCCGTTGCAATACTGCTCGGTATGGTCTGTTTGCGAAATCTTCCCTCGGCCGTAACCGAATTGAGTCCAATCTACTCCATGCTGTCGGCCATGCTGCCTGCGGCGCTGAGCATCCTGTTGATCCTGTGGTGGTTGCTTTTTAGTCGAGTTGCCTGGCGGGAACGATTCATCGGGTTGGCGATTGTGTTGGTCGTTGGAATCATAGCCGCGCTGGTCATCGACTCCACCATGGTTGGGTTAGGAATGATCGTTTATTTGTTGCCATATGGAATTGGGGTTTTCGCCTTTGCTTTGATTATCGCCGGAGGATGGCAATCCAAATCGCGATTGATTGCAGCGTTGATTGGTGCCATCATCGGATTTGGTTTTAGTGACATGATCCGCACCGATGGCATGACTGGCGATTTCCGCATCTCTTGGTTGTGGCGCTGGGAATTGAATGGCGAAGAACGGGTAAAAGCAAGGATGGAAAAACGGGGAAGCGTCGCTACACAATCAGCCCTTGTCGATGAACCGATTTCGGAGATTGAGTGGTCGGGGTTCCGCGGTCCCAATCGCAATGGTGTTGGACCTGACATCGAGTTAGACGACGATTGGAATGCTAATGCACCACGAGAGATTTGGCGGATACCAGTCGGGCCATCGTGGTCATCGTTTTCCGTTGCAGGACGGCGCATTTTTACGCAAGAACAACGTGGAGATAATGAGGCCGTCGTTTGCTACAACGCCGAAACGGGTGACGAAATCTGGATTCGCGAATACGAGTCTCGATTTTGGGAAGCCATTGGCGGTGTTGGCCCTCGAGCTACGCCCACGATCAACGGATCGGAACTTTACACGATGGGCAGCGAGGGAGTCGTTTTGAAATTGAACGCGGTAACGGGCCAAATCGTGTGGCGCCGCGATCTTCAACAAGAAGCAGGTCGTAAACCACCGGAATGGGGATTCTCCTCGTCGCCCTTGGTCGTTGGAAGTACAGTAGTTGTGCACGCTGGTGCGAAAGGTGACAAAGGGACACTGGCCTTTGATACCGACTCGGGAGAACCCAAATGGAGTGCTCCGGCGGGTGACCACAGCTACTCTTCGCCACAACTGGCAACGCTCGGTGGGAAACAGGGCGTGTTGATGGTGACCAATGATGGCGTTCGAATGCACGATTCCGAATCGGGCGAGCCACTATGGGAATACGCCTGGAAATCCGAGGGTTATCGATCGCTGCAACCCTTGGTACTGAGTGATACGAGCCTGCTAATTACAACAGGTATGAACACTGGTACTCGACGAATCGATTTGAAGCTCGAAGGTGATTCGTTCGTTGGCGAAGAGCGTTGGACGTCGAAAGGTATCAAAACCGACTACAACGACTACGTGGCGCACGAGGGCTTTCTCTACGGATTCGACGGGAGCATCTTCGCCTGTATCGATCTTGAAACGGGTGACAAACGTTGGAAGCGAGGTCGATATGGCAACGGCCAAGTGCTTCTTCTGCCCAAGGCCGGTCAGCTGCTGGTCGTGACCGAGGAAGGAGCGATTGTTTTGTTGAACGCCAACTCGGAGAAACACGAGGAAGTCGCCAGGATCCAAGCAGTCAACGGCAAAACATGGAATCATCCTGTCATGGTTGGCAATCGACTTTACGTTCGAAACGGTGAGGAAGCCGTCTGTTTCGAAATGGCGGTGAAGTAAGTTCGCTGCGGGGGTACGCTGTGAGTTGAGTCGCGGTCGGATTCCTCGGGAATTGGTCTGCGGGCGCGGTTCTTGACCGCTACAGCTCTTCAGATCGCACAAGGCTTCGCAGCGAGCGACAGTTCTTGGACAACCGCGACAATGGACAACCGCGACAATGGACAACCGCGACAATGGACAACCGCGACAATGGACAACCGCGACAATGGACAACCGCGACAATGGACAACCGCGACAATACTGTTAAACTTCGGAAATGAGTAGTTCCAGCGGTTTTCAATACGTTTGCAAAGTTGCCGACATCCCCGAAGGTGCGGCGAAGATGGTTGCAGTTAACGATAGAATGATCGGTGTGTATCACGTCAACGGCAAGTTCTACGCGCTAGCCAACGAATGCCCGCACGCGGGTGCCTCACTAGCTCATGGAATTATCGAGGGCGATACGGTTAGTTGCCGAATTCATCACTGGAGATTTTCGATCTGCAGCGGGATGTATCTCGATGAGGAAACGGATAGATACGATCTGGGGACATTCGAAATTCGGGTCGAGGGCGACGACGTATCAGTGCGAACCGAATAGATCGCAACGCGTGAAATCGTGGAGTCACGTCAATCAAAATTCGCGACAAAATAATGTCAGAACTTAGCAAACTATCGACACCATGGATGAATCGTCGAACCAATTGAACATGACCGCAGACGAACTCGAAAAAAAGGTGAAACTTCATAACGTGATTCAGAGCGTAGTGTCGTTGGGTTTAATTCCAATTTCCTTTGTTCTTTGGTATCTGTCGTATTTGTTCTTTCGCATCACATTCTACTTCGTCCTCTCGCTGTTTGTGGACGACGCTTGGCACCATTCGTTCTATGTTGCGATGCTGTGTCTGGTTCCACTTGCCGTAGAAGGATTCCGGCAAACCCGACCGCTTTTTGATTCCGCGTCGTACATGGAATCCGACTTGTACGACAACTTCATTACGGAAACCGAAACTGGTTCGGCGTTGAATTGGTATTTTGGCAATCCCACTGGAGCGGCTTTCATGATCACGCAGTTTCTTTACTGCGCCCCGCGGTCGATGATTCTGTCAATTCGCGCGTGGCAAGATAGAGTAATGGTGAGTGGAGAAGCGTACGAGCAAGCGGCGTTCATATTGAACGAGCTGCGAACAGTGCGTAAGTGGATTCCGGCGGAACGGTATGAAAACAACGGTGCGGCACTATCCGTTCTGTACCAACTGAAGCTGATCTGGTTCAACGACAAAGATGGACCGATGGTTCGGTATCCCGCCGGACAAGACTGATCGGCGAGTCGCGTGCGGATGGGCCAAACAGTGCGAGTCGGGGTAGCCCACTACTGGCTGAGCTCTTTATAGTCGCCTTCCGCTCCGCCGGAATTGCGTTCTTGTTGAGTCGGACGTATTCGCATGACTCACGTTTTTTGCGTTTCCCCACCCCCTAACCCCTCCCCGTAAAATGCCGCGTTAATTTTGCTAACACCGCTGCGGGTTTGGCGGCATTCACGTGGAGGGGAACCAGAGCGGGCGAAGCCCTTGAAAATACCCTGTCGGCAAAAACTGTCCGCCGCTCCGCCGGAATTGCGGACTTCGTACGCGAGGTTGGGCCAGCAGTCAACTTCGCGGAACGTATTACAAACGAATTGTTTTTAACCGCAGGGCGTTGGTGACGATCACCAAGTCAGAGGCGACCATGGCGAAGGCCGCCATGATCGGATGTAGCTCACGCAGATAATCGGGTGCCCACGCGAAAGGCGCTAGGACGCCAGCCGCGATAGGAATGAGCAAGACGTTGTAGCCAAACGCCCAAAAGAGATTCTGCTTGATATTCTGAAGCGTGACGTGCGACAGTCGCATCGCCTCCGCAACTCGACTAAGGTCTCCCTGCATTAGGGTAACGTCCGCAGTTTCGAGCGCGACATCAGTGCCTGTACCCATCGCAACACCGACGTTGGCCTGAGCCAATGCGGGGGCATCGTTAATGCCGTCACCGATCATTGCCACGATGTGTCCCTGCCGTTGTAGCTCCTGGATCCTACTGGCTTTGTCTGCGGGGAGCATTTCCGCGTAAACTTCTTCAATACCTGCTTTTTCAGCAATTGCGAGCGCGGTCGCTTGATTGTCACCGGTCAGTAGCAGAACTTTGAGTCCGAGTTTCTTGAGGTCGGCAATGGCGGCAGGCGAAGTTTGCTTGATCGTATCGGCAACGGCGATGACGCCGAGAGCAATTCCATCGACGGCCAACCAAAATGTTGTTTTGGCCTCGGCCTGAAGTGACGCGACTCGATCTGTCAAATCGCTGGTTCCGACGTGTTCGCGATCCAGCAAACGTTGATTTCCCAATACGACTCGCAGGGAGTCGACTTGGGCGCGGATGCCGTGCCCTGCGACCGCCTCGAAATCGGTGGGGGAGTCGAGAATCAAACTCCTGGCACTTGCCGCCGCCACGATCGCACGAGCAATCGGATGCTCGCTGCCACGTTCCGCCGATGCCGCAATGCGGAGTACGTGATTGCGACCAACTTCCGTGTCGTCGACTGCAATGATATCTGTGACTTCGAGCTCGCCCTTAGTTACGGTTCCCGTCTTGTCGAAGACAACGGCCGTAACTTCGTGCATCCGCTGCAGCGCTTCACTCGACTTGAAAAGAATCCCCCGCTCCGCTCCTCGACCCATGCCGACCACGACGGCCAACGGAGTTGCTAAGCCCATCGCACAGGGACAGGAAATGATGAGAACAGCGGTCAATCGTAACAATGCAGGCGTAAACCCAGCACCGGCGAGTAGCCAAATCAAAAACGAACTCGCGGCGATCGCAAGTACGATCGGCACGAAGATGTTCGAGATGCGGTCCGCTAGTTGTTGGATCGGCGCTTTGCTCGACTGAGCGTGCTCGACCATCTTAATGATCTGAGCGAGTTTTGACTGATGACCGACCGACCGCGCCTCGACTCTCAACAGTCCGTTTTGGTTGATCGTCGCTCCGATGACTTCATCGCCCGCCGATTTGTCGACGGGAAGACTCTCGCCCGTGATCATGCTCTCGTCGATCGAAGAGTCACCCGCTACCACGATACCGTCGACGGCAACTTTTTCACCTGGGCGGATAACGACATTATCTCCAACGATTACATCATTGACAGAGATCTCGACCTCATCACCACCGCGGATCACAGTAGCGGTTGTAGCTTGAAGACCGATCAGTCGTTTTAGTGCGGCACTAGTGCGATTCTTCGCTTTCGACTCGATTAACCGTCCGACTAAGATCAACGTAATGATCGTTGCGGAGGTTTCGAAGTAAACGTGATCGCCCCACTCACCGATTTGGTACGTCTTGCTGAGCAACACGGCGATGCTATAGAAGTAAGCGACTGTCGAGCCCATCGCCACCAACACATCCATGTTGGCGTAACGATTGCTAAGGCTGCGGTACGCGCTAATGTAGTAGTCGCTTCCGACATAGAACTGTACGGGCGTCGCCAGCGCGAACATGAACCAATTGACCCACGGTTCGTGTGCCCAAGCTCCCCACAAGGAAAAGTCTCGTCCCATGCTGAGGATGAAGAGCGGGATGGTCAAGACGAGTCCCACGATCAAACGGCGCGTTTGACTCGCCGCTTCGTTCTGCCGTATTTGCTCTCCCGTATCCCCGTCGCCATCCGGCTGAATGACTTGAAAGCCATTCTTTTCGATGGTTGCGACAATCAACTTCGCCGCGACAGTCGTCGGATCGAAAACTACCGTCACTTTTTCGCTTGGAAAGCTGACATTCGCCTCGCTCACACCATCCAAATCGTCCAACACTCGTTCGATTCGCTGAGCGCAACCAACGCAATGCATTCCGGCGACTGGCAGCACAAGTCTGTTGGTAGTTTCCATGCGATATCGAAAAAAAGGGAGTAAAGGGTCGGACAGATTCTTCAAGGATACGTTATTTTTCGCAGAATCCGTAATATTGGCAACAGCGAATAACGAAAGGGAATCGACACCGCAGCATGGTCAGCCAGGATTGCTGACCATTACCCACATATTTCTCTCAGTTGCTCGTGCGTTCTAAAGCGAGTTACCTCCCCACTCGCTTCGCTTTGGGACTGACGATTTATCGGCTCCCAAACGACCTGAGTAGGGGAGGTCGGAGTTTCAACTCCGGGTGGGGTCTTCGAAGTGCGAAATAATTGAGACACAAGTTTGTCACACTTCGAAGACCTCCCGCAGCCCAATTCCGGAGGAATCTACCGCGCCCCCCTCGTCATGGAAGCAGTCGATAAATCGACAACTTCCACGCGGGGAGATGACACGCTGCGCGTTTTCTAGATATGTATTGCGGCGTGAGAGAAACCTTCACCAACGTCATTGTTATCCGGCGGCCAGCGCAAATACGTCTGGAAGCGGTTCGTCCGATTTTTCATGGACCGCGACGAGGTCGACGACTACGCAGGTAACATTGTCTTTGGTTCCAAGCTGCGTAGCCGTTTCGACCAGCCGATTGGCGATTGCCTGGGGAGCTTGCTTACCAGATAGAATCTCGGCAATCGTTGAGTCGTTGACGACTTCTGTCAGCCCGTCCGTTGCGAGAAGAATTCTGTCACCAGACTGAACGGGAATTCGAGAGACGCTAGGCAGTTGGTCCATTGGTTTAACACCGACGAGATTCAACACAATGTTTCGCATCGGGTGCTTGGGAACCTGCTCTTCAGTGATTACACCCGCGTCCACCATGGCTTGCACGAAAGTTTGGTCCGACGTGAGCCGATGGAGTTGACCATTGGAGTAAAGGTAGATTCGGCTATCGCCAACGTGACTCACATAGAGCGTTTCATCATGCACAAGCGCAACCGCCATCGTTGTACTCATCGAGTTGTAAACCGGATATTCTTCTTGGAATTTGCACATCCTATCACGGGCAGCCTCTACGCCAGTTCGGACAGAATCTTGGACGACCGTCACGTCCTCGCGATCCAGCTCCGCATGAAGATATCCCGGCAGCGTGTTCACCAGAATCTGGCTGGCGACTTCTCCTCCGCGATGTCCGCCCACTCCATCAGCTACGATGAATAAGCCTCGGTGCGGATTAACGAAACATCGGTCTTCGTTGTTGTTCCTGCGACCGGTAATGGACTTGGAGCCAGCCTTGCATGTGTATTGGTCTCGAGAGTGCATCGGGCGCTTGAGAAAGGCGACGATGTTCGCAGGGTCCCATTTCATGGTAGATCTCCTTCAATTGCTGGCATTTACAATAGTAAGTAGCGGCAAATGCCGTGCCGTTACACAGGAGATTGTCGGAACACGATTATCGCCGAATGAATTCGCCATCGAAGCTGCCTGGCGCGCCGATGTGCGCGCCGATGTGCACGCCACATTGTGCACGCCACATTGTGCGTCATCGCGACGCGGTGTACGAGCGGGACAACGAGCGGGACAACGAGCGGGAAAACGAATGCGAACTTGGCCGTTGAAAACTTGTTGTGCACTATAGCTCGCTGGCGTTTAAATTTGTGCATAATGGCGCAGTGGAATCACGAGATCGCTCGCTATTTTTGGCTCGGCGCGGCCTTTGCGTTGACTGGGTACTCAGACGCGATTTCAAACCCTTTGCGAGATGCAGAATGGCCGAAACCAATGACCGCGGGGAAAACCTCGATGCTCTTCTCCCACCACAAATGGCGTTACGAGCAGAATCCGTCGGGCAAGCAAAAGCTAAACTCGATTCAGCTCCCATGTTTGCACTCGCCGTACTTGCCGGCGCATTCATCGCCTGGGGCGCCGTCTTCGCCACCACCGTAACGACAAGCGGCGGTGATACTGCCCTGCCGTTTGGCGTAACAAAACTGATTGGTGGGCTTTCGTTTTCTCTCGGTTTGATTTTAGTTATCGTTGGCGGCGCCGAGTTGTTTACGGGAAACAATCTGATCGTGATGGCTTGGGCGAGTCGTCGGATTACAACGCAGCAAGTCCTGCGCAATTGGCTCATTGTGTATTTGGGAAACTTCGTTGGAGCATTTGGAGTCGCGATACTTGTAAGTCTCGCTGGACATTCCGACAACGAAGCCGTTCGCGAAAACATTCTGAAGATAGCCACCGCCAAGTGCAGCCTCGATTGGACTCGCGCTATCGCCGCGGGAATCGCCTGCAATGTATTGGTTTGTCTGGCGGTTTGGCTTTGTATGAGCGCTCGAACGGTGACGGATAAGGTCGTGGCGATCATTTTTCCGATTGCCGCATTCGTCGCCACAGGCATGGAGCACTGTGTGGCTAACATGTATTTCATTCCCGCCGGCATGCTGGCTCGATTCCGCGCGAACATTCCTGCAGACGACTATGCCGAGATCACGATGACCAACTTCCTGTGGAATAATCTGCTCCCCGTCACGATCGGTAACGTAATCGGCGGCACCGTGCTCGTTGGGTTGGTTTATTGGTTCGTCTATCTTCGCGGCCGCGACAAGTGACTTTCGTTAATCTCGCCGCGTATTTTTAGAGCGTAAAATGCATCTTTTGAGCCTCAAAAGATGAAACACCTCAAAACCTCCCAATTACCATGGTAGTAAGTAGTTTCGACTAACCAACACCCAGTAGGTACCTAGCGATAGACGCGTGAACAATTCGCCTTGAAAAGGGTGAATTTCGCGTCGTATTCGTGTACACTTATGGATCATTCCGCTTCCTAAAGCAGCATTCATCGATATCCGACCGGAGACAATTCATGTCTTATCGCACAAGACATATTTCAGTAATCGTCACATTGCTGATCATGGCGATTTCGCATCAAGGTTTTGCCGCCGATGTCGAAGCCAAGAAAGTCAGCTATTACAAGGATATTCGCCCGATTCTTCAGGCGCATTGTCAAGGTTGTCATCAACCGGCGAAAGCTGGCGGTGACTATGTGATGACGAACTTCGAGCAAATGTTGAAGGGTGGCGAAAGCGATGAGGCAGCCATCATCGCTGGCAAAATTGATGCCGGGAAATTGCTCAGTCAAATCACGCCGACTGACGGCAAGGCCGAAATGCCCAAGGGCAAGAAGCCACTTGCCGACGTCGAGATCGAACTGGTTCGTACGTGGATTAAACAAGGGGCAATCGACGACACGCCCACCGGTGCTAAGCTGCGTTATTCGATGGACAAGCCACCGGTTTACACTAGTCAGCCAGTAATCACGTCGCTCGACTACTCGCCGGACGGCAAGCTGCTGGCAGTTTCTGCGTTCCACGAAGTGTTGTTGTTCGACATGGAAACAAAGAAACGAGTCGCGCGGTTAGTCGGTTTATCTGAGCGAATTGAGTCGGTCAGTTTTTCCCCCGATGGAAAACGCCTGGCGGTCGCTGGTGGTTCGCCAGCTCGCAATGGCGAAATCCAGATCTGGGATGTGGAGAAGCGCGAACTGCAACTTTCGGTTCCAACGACCTACGACACTGTCTATGGTGGTAGTTGGTCACCGGATGGAAAGTTGATCGCCTTCGGATGCAGCGATAAAGCGGTCCGAGCGATAGAGTCCGACACTGGAAAAGAAGTGGTTTACATGGCCGCTCATGGAGATTGGGCTCGCGACACCGTATTCTCGGGCGATAACAAATCGATCTTTTCAGTTTCTCGCGACCAAACCGTCAAGATGACGGATGTGGCAACGGAACGATTCGTCGGCAATGTTACAACTCACACGCCTGGCGTTCTCAAGGGTGGCATGATTGCAATCGCTCGTCACCCCAAGCGCAACGAGCTTTTGGCAGGCGGCGCCGACGGAGCTCCTAAACTGTTCCGGATGCAAGTGACAGCGGCGCCAGCTGGCGGCGGTAATCCAAACCAAATACGCGAGTTTCCTAGGATGGCGGGTCGAATTTTTGACGTTGCCTTGACCGCCGATGGAACGCGAGCGTTTGCTGGAAGCAGCCTCGACGGCAAGGGACAGGTTCGGGCATTCGAAACGGATAGTGGCAAGCAATTATGGAACCTAGACGTACCCAGTAGCATTTATGCGGTAGCCATCGCACCCGATGGCTCGACATTGATCGCTACGGGGTTCGACGGCAGGCTGCGAATTATCGACGCTGTCAAAGGGGAAATCGTTGAGGAGCTGGCTTCTGTCGATGTGAACGAAGCGGCAGCACAAATCAAAACCTCGATTGCCAATACAGGTTTTGGTCGAAACGAAACCGTTGACATCGTACCGCTGCCAGAAGGTGTGACGCTCAAGGCTCTCGCCGCCAGCCCACTCAGCATCGAAATCAAGGATCCCACACAATACATTCAACTCGCTCTAACAGCTAACCTTTCGACGGACGACACAGTTGATGTAACTCGCAACGCCAAGTGGGTCGTCGAAGGAAATATTGGCGAGGTTTCCGCTCGAGGATTGTTCACGCCTTCGATGGATGGGGCTGGGAAACTTATCGGTCAGATTGGAGACAAACGCGTTGAAATCCCGGTTATTGTCGACGGATTGAAAAAGCCGTTTATTCCCGACTTCATTCGCGATGTGAACCCAGTGATCTCTCACCTAGGTTGTAACGCCGGAACTTGCCATGGTTCCAAAGATGGCAAGAACGGTTTCAAACTTTCGTTGCGTGGTTACGATTCCCTTTCGGATGTAAGAGCTTTCACGGATGACATGGCGTCGCGGCGAGCAAACGTCGCTTCTCCCGACTCTAGTTTAATGTTGCTGAAGGCTTCCGGAAGCGTGCCTCACCAAGGCGGACAAGTCACAGCTGATGATTCGAAATACTATCGCATTATCCGAGAGTGGATTGCGGCAGGAGCGAAGTTGAACACCGACGTTCCCCGCGTTGCTTCGATTGAAGTCTTCCCCAAGAACCCGACAATTCAGTTGATCGGTGCAATGCAGCAAGTTCGAGTTGTCGCGATGTACACCGATGGTTCCCGTCGCGATGTAACGCGAGAAGCGGTTATTTCCAGCGGCGAAGCCGAGATTGCTACGATTGACGATGCGGCATTGCTGACCGCGCTGCGACGCGGTGAAGCCCCCGTGTTAGCTCGCTACGAAGGCGCTTATACCGCCACGACTGTCACGGTGATGGGCGATCGGTCCGGTTTCGAGTGGAAGCAACCTGAGGCGTGGAGTCGCGTCGATGAGTTGACGGCTGACAAGTGGAACCGAATGAAGATCGCACCGTCAGGCCTTTGCACGGACGCCGACTTCGTCCGGCGAGTCTATCTCGACCTGACCGGACTTCCGCCAAAAGTCGAACAAGTTAAGGCCTTCCTCGCAGATCAACGCGAATCGCGGACAAAGCGAGATGAATTGGTTGATCAGCTTATTGGTAGCGACGATTACACCGATTTCTGGACCAACAAGTGGGCCGACCTTTTGCAAGTGAATCGTAAGTTTCTCGGGCCCCAGGGAGCTGCCGCGTTTCGCGGTTGGATCCGCGCCGAACTGGCCGCGAATACTCCCTACGACGAATTCGCTCGCAAGATTATCACGGCCTCCGGCTCGAACAAAGAGAATCCCGCAGCATCGTACTACAAGATTTTGCGGACTCCGGCAGACACGATGGAGAATACGACACACCTGTTCCTCGGTGTTCGCTTTAACTGCAACAAATGTCATGACCATCCGTTTGAGCGATGGACTCAAGACCAGTATTATCAGATCGGAGCCTACCTGGCTCAGTTCGAACTAAAGACGGATCCAGCGAGTGGCAAAAATAAGATCGGCGGCACCGCAGTCGAAGGAGCCAAACCGCTTTACGAAATCGTTTCAGATAAAGCGAGTGGAGACATCGTTCACGGTCGAACGCAAGCAATTTCCGCTCCACAATTCCCATACGACTGCAAATACGAGGCTCCCGAAAAAGCAACTCGCCGTCAGGAACTCGCTGCTTGGTTGACTTCGCCAGACAATCGATATTTTGCTCGCAGTTATGTGAATCGTCTGTGGGGTTACCTGTTTGGTATCGGTATCATCGAACCGATTGACGACATTCGTGCCGGCAATCCGGCGTCAAACCCAGAATTGCTCGATTACCTCACCGAAGAGTTCATCAAGAGCGGCTTTGATGTCCGTCACATGCACGCCGTGATTTGCAAAGCGCGGACGTATCACTTGAGCGTTGCAGCGAACGAATGGAATGAAGACGATCATTTAAACTACTCGCATGCGATTGCTCGCCGTTTACCAGCGGAAGTGTTGTATGACGCCATTCACCGCGTAACCGGATCGATAACGAAGATTCCTGGGGTGCCAGCCGGCACGAGAGCGTCCGCTATTCCCGATTCCGGCGTTCGATTGCCCGACGGGTTCCTCGGTAGTCTCGGGCGGCCTGCGCGGGAAAGTGCATGCGAATGTGAACGAGCTACGGGCTTGGAACTTGGTCCCGTGATGGCGTTGATCAGCGGTCCGACCGTTGGCAATGCGATTAGTGATGCTGGTAACGAATTGACAAAGCTTGTCGCTGCTGAAAAAGACGACAAAATCTTGATCAACGAAATCTTCCTGCGGGTCATTAATCGACCC
>JBLHLE010000039.1:0-15423 GCA_047620805.1 Pirellulaceae bacterium | reverse complement strand
CGAAATCCGGCGCAGCGGTGCTCAAGATCTTCGCATGACGTCCGCTACCGAAATAGTCGTGGAGGTAGACGGGAACGCTGGTCGGTGACGTCGGCTTAACGACCGATCCGCCACCTCGGTCCACCAATGCGCGACGATTATCGTCGGAACGCTTTTCGATCTTGACGTTGCGGAAGTGCGACTCCGCTTTTCCCGACGGATTGTTGTCGCTGATCTGAATTAGTGGGATACCGCTATTGCGAAAACCGGAAAACGTGAGACCGTCCACGGCTACCATCCCGAACTGAGTGCTGCCATCGTCATAGCCGCGATTGAACGGCTCGCTGCCGACATCGATCAGCTTCAAGTTACGGTAAACGTGATTTTCCAAGGCAGGATGGTAAATACCGTATTCTGCGCGATTGATGGTCACGTCTTCCATCAACATCGAGGGGATCTGCGCTCGCAAGCCATAGTGAGTTTCCCAGATTTTCAACTTCCGTAATACGTGCGGATGTTGTGTGTCGGGAGCAGCTCGGTGACTGGTAGAAAACCGCATCGCGTAGAGCCCTTCCGTATGGCTCTCGTTCTCCTCGAAGCGATAGATCGGCAGCGTACGGATATCGACGACTTTTTGTTTGCCGTCGGGCATCAATACGGGCATATTACTGTCGAATGCGCTGGACTTTTGGCTGTCGAAGCGGTAGCCGTAGTCCAAATTTTCGCAGGCCGTATTGCGAATGAACGTGTTGCGGCCATTGGCCCACCAAAACGCGGCACCGTCGTTAGGGTCGAATTCCAACACTTGATGTGGGAGTCGCTGTCCAGTGCGCGCTTGAACCCCCAGATTCCGATCAAAGACGTTGTAAACTTCGGTCCCATCTTCAAGGAAGAAACCGTGGCCCACGCTTTGATAGCCAATACAGTCGCGGATCAACATGTAATTCGTACCGTGGACCGTGATCCAACGATTGTGAGAATCAACCACTGCGACTCCCACGACGCTGCTGCCGCGCATCGTGTCGTCGACAAGATGGAAATGAATCGGATAGCGTCCCAGTGTGCTACGTTTCCCCAAATGAGCGAACCTCGCATAACTGATACTGCCCCGACTGCCCCAGTGATAAACGGTGTGGCCGCGTACGCCAGCGGGATCTGCGCTCTCGATAACCACGCTGCGCGACAAGTTAGCGACCTCGCTACGAAATTCACCATCGCCGAAGTGATCTTTCTCGAGCGGCTTGTCCAACGTGAGCGTCGTCCCTTCGATCCTGATAATCCGTCGCTGTTCCGTGTCATGATGATCCGCACCGTCGCTTTTGTGTCGGGAGCCGGTGACGATCAGTTCGTCGCCTACCTTCCAGCCCGAGGGATCTTCCAGCACCGACACGTCCGAGTCGCCCGGTGAGACGCTCTTCGCGAGCTTGATCCACGTGCGGCTCAGCGGTGCTCCGTGTATTTCCATTTGAGCCGAACAGCAGGCGATGGCGGGCGCATCGTCTTTGTCCATGCCGGCGAGAAAGTGCAGCCGGATCCGCGCGGTGAACTCGGCCGGAATCGGAGCTTCGGGCGTGCCGATTTCCAACAGCGGCATCACACCTTCGGGAACGATACTCGGCTCACCGGCCGGATTGGCATGCGCGAAATCACACGCAAAACCGCTCTCGCTGCAGTGCTGACTGCTCTGCACTTTCAACAACCCGACGTTCAATTCCGTATCGCGGTCGCGGGCGAAATGAAGCGTGCCAACGACTTGTACCAGACGAATCACGAACTTGTTCGAAACATCGTAACGGACGCGGGTGTGACGACTGACAATCACGCGGTCGCCCGTTTTGGGAACGCGATTGGGCTCCCACGTTTTCGGATTGGACCAATCGCCGCTGCCAACCGACTTAATGCTGAATTGAACATGCTCTTTGTGATTGGCATGCTCGTGCTTGTCGGCAGCGGGTAATAATGCCGCGAATGTTGAAAATGAAATGACGGCGGCCAGTGCGGTGGCGGTCGCGAACGTAAACGATTTCATGGTTTTCTCCTGGAGCCGGCCAAAAACGTAGCTGTACAATTAATTTCAAATCGTGTTTCTTATTAAGTCAATTCGCTGGCGCGTTCCGAATTCAAAACGTCAGTCTAACCGCATACCTCCACTCCAGCACCAACTTTTGGAAGATCAAGAAGATTGTATTTCTGGCATTTCGAGTCCATGTGAGCCCACAATAGCAAAGGACATTCGCGAAATGACACGGATTAGCCAAAAGAGTTCCGTCGTTCCTAGTCGCCCTTTCTCCTAGTCTCCCTTTCTCCTAGTCTCCCTTTCTCCTAGCCTCCCTTTCTCCTAGCCTCCCTTTCTCCTAGCCTCCTTGTCTCCCTCTCTCCATCAACACTCTAGCCCCACAACAACAATGTGTTGCCCCTGCTGTATCGGAGCGACCCAGGCTTGGGCAATAACCACGCCGTCCACTCCAGCGCGGGCAGGCCAAGGCTCTGAGTCGATGTGATCGAAATCGTGCAACAGCCCGACGATGTCGCCGCGCTTGACATTTGCACCGCACTCGAGCAGCGGCTCGTAATGTCCCGCGAATGGCGCTACGGTAAAACATTCGCGATCGACCATGGCGACTTTGCGCTGTGAGCCGTCCCGGTGATGTGCGATGGGCTGAATCTCGCCGCGAAGTTGGTCGTGATTCATCGCGGCTGCCAAGACACCTTGCCGACCGTAACGCACCCCCTCGGCACTTACGGCTCGCCCCCATCCCAATTCCGTGCCGACGGTGATTTTGCCTAGCTTTTCAGCTTCGCTGGGCAAGAGGCCAGGAGATTGGTTCTGGTAGACCATGATCAGCGGCGTGCCAAACCAGCGAGCCGTCTCTTCGATCAGGCGGGATTGATCAGGGTTTTCCAACGGATGAAAACTCGCACACGGCGAAAACCTTGCGACGTCGCCACCCGAGTGCAAATCAATCACGACATGCACTCGCGGCCAGATTAATTCGCGCACAAACGCAGCGATGCGGTGGGTGATACTAGCAAGTGACGGCGTGACGCCGGCACCGTCGACGAAGGCGCGATTAAGGTTTACGCCGTCGTCTGCGCTTTCACGTGTGCCGGCATGAAAAGCTGACGGGTTGAGCACGGGTACCAGAATGATTCGCCCCAGGACATCCTCGACTTTGATCTCGCGCAACAGATGCTTGATCGCCACCGGTCCTTCGTACTCGTTTCCATGGTTCGAGCCAAACGCCACCAAGCCTCGATCCGGATGAGTTTCCGTTCCAACGAAAACGGTCAACGGAATTAAATGGTCGCCCCAAATGCTGTCGTGCTCCAATGCAACCCAGTAGTCGCGTCGGCCGGGCGAATCTAAATCAAGTCGGTCGGGACGAACTACAATCCGGTTCATGAATACTTCTTTTCACCTGAAGGTACATTCGCGATCGCCGCATGCTCAAAATGGTCCGCATGCCTGACGAAACGGTCTCTTACCATTCTCCGCTCGTGTGGAAGAGGCAAGCGAAGTCTAGACAATGAAATAAACTGTTTCGCGAAGGCGCGGCGAACAGTCTGGGCGGTTAGCTGCTATCCGCTTTCCCCGCCTTGCTCCATTCGAGTTACTCGGCAGAGAATTTGTGAATGGTCGTTTGCTTGTACGTTTCGCCTGGGTTCAACATCGACTGAGCGAAACTTGGTTGGTTCGGATAGTCGGGGTAGTGTTGAGTTTCGAGGCAGAAACCTTCGTGCTTTTTGTTGCCATTGTCCGATTCTTTACCGGCCAAGAAGTTGCCAGTGTAGAACTGGATTCCTGGCTGGGTGGTTGAGATTTCCATAACGCGACCGGTTTTAGGATCTTTCACTCGAGCGGCGAGTTTCATCGAACCATCTTGGCTCCGCAGGGCGTAGCAGTGATCGTAGCCAACTGGATCGGCGACGATGTCTTCAATGCGCGCCCCGATTTTCTCGGACTTGGTGAAATCGAGTGGAGTGCCAGCTACGTCGGATAGTTCTCCGGTCGGAATCAGCGTTTCGTCGACGGCCAGGTACTTGTCCGATGTCACAGAGAGTTCGTGATCGAGAATCGTGCCGGCGCCAACACCCGCGAGATTCCAATAGTTGTGGTTCGTTAGGTTAACCGGAGTGGTTTTGTCCGTAGTCGCCTCGAAGTCGACTTTCACTTCATTGTTGTCGTTCAATGTGTACGTAGCAGTGATGCTGAGATTGCCGGGATAACCTTCTTCGCCATCTTTGCTGACGTAAGTGAATTTCACTCCGACCTCGGTTTCGGTGTCGACGGCTTCTGCAGTCCAAATGACTTTATCGTAGCCGGTTTCTCCGCCGTGAAGGTGATTGGGGTCGTTGTTGGTGGCAAGTTGGAATTCTTCTTCACCAACTTTGAACTTACCTTTTGCAATGCGGTTGCAGAAGCGACCTACAGTGCTACCAAAGTACGGGTGACGCTGTTCGTAGCCCTTAATGTTGTCGAAGCCGAGCGTGATGTTGGCAATCTTGCCATCTCGGTCAGGAGTTTCCATTGCCACCATGATCGCGCCGTAATTGATCATTTTCATGACCAAGCCGTTGCTGTTGGTACACGTAAATAGAGTGATCTCTGTACCGGCTTCTGTTTTTCCGTAACTGGATGATTCAACGCTCATCTTCTTGGCTGTCTCCGTAGGTTGGGGTTCGGGCTTAGGTTCGGGAGTTGGTTCGGGAGTTGGTTCGGGAGTTGGTTCGGGCTTAGGTTCGGGCTTAGGTTCGGGCTTAGGTTCGGGAGTCACTACGGGCTCCGGTTCTGGAACAACCTCTGGTTCTGGAACAACTTCCGGTTCCGGCTCGGGGGTCACTTCAGGTTCCGTCACTTCAGGTTCCGTCACTTCCGGTACGGTTGGTGTGTTCGGGGCGGGATTGGGGTCATCATTGGGACCACATGCTAGGACAGTGGTCAGGCCCAGGATTAGTGCTAGATTGGCGATAGAGCGGCGGGATTTCATGACGGGTTCCTGCTGAATAAGCGGGCTACAAGGTACGAACTAGCTGGTCAAACTTCGACCTGCAGTCGAGTATTATGGTGCTCAAATTGAGTGTCGTCCAGGGTGGAGGTCCAGTGAAAACAATTTGGCAGGTAGCTTCGTATCTTTGTGGTAGATCGGCTTTTGCGTCCATCAATGAACTTTACAGGGAGCGGATGGCTGTGCTGGAAAGCCAGGGCGAGCAGGCAGGCGAGAGGACGTCCTGCGACTTTTCGGAGATTCTGCAAACGAAAATCGACTGAAATTTGCCGTAGCGGCAACAGAACTGTGGTCATGCGAAGGAAACGTCGTTGTCCCAGCACATTAGTTCTCCCACCGAATGGCATGTGGTATTACCGCAACACGATTGTTGGTCGCGGATAGTGGCATTTGCGCGATTGCGCAACAGGGATTCGGTGGACGAAGCAATGCAAAATGTTGCGCTGGCGATTTTGAAGCCAGATCACAAATTCGATAACCGCTGCCGGAGTCGCTCCCTGGTTGTTTCGAATTGTGGTGCGTCAGTGATCGTTGTTACGTCGGCAGTACCGCTAACTGCTAGTCGCGAGCTGGCCAGCCGCTAACCGCCATCCGCTAACCGCCATCCGCTAACCGCCATCCGCCATCCGCCATCCGCCATCCGCAGACTGGCAACTGCAGACTGGCAACTGCCAACTGCCAACTGCAAACTGCCAACTGCCAACTGCCAACTGCTAACTGCCAACTGCCAACCGCTAACCGCTAATAAGGACCGCGAAAACGGAACTCCGGCAGCGAAACGCCGGGAGTCGCCACATCTTCTTCGGTGACTTGTTGTTTGTCGATAATGTCCCACTCGCCGGAATCTCGTTGAGCCCACCAGCCGGTTTCTTTATACGGCACAAACAAACGATACACGCGATCGTTAAACCAATCGGGTCGCTTGCGGTCCGTCCAGTAACGGTACAACGCTGGCGGTGGATCACTCGGCATGAAAGAAAATCCGCGAACCCGAGCTTGGCGGAAATCGCTGCCGTCTGCGTGAAAAATCTGATAGTTCGACGAGTAGTGATAATCACCAGCTCGACGCGCTAACCAAATCGGACCGTAGTTGTATGGATGGGGACGTCCGCTGCGAACCGCAACTCGGCTCGGATCGCCTGCCATCCGCGCGTAACTGCGAGAACTGTATAACCGGGACGCACTCGTGTTCGTAACATTCATCGAACGTCCTCCGACAAAACTTCCTCGGTTTTCGCTGTAGTAATTGACGTCCTGTCGCAAGATAATGGGGCGATAAACCGCCCAGCGAAACGTGTGAAGCTCTTCCGGATTCATCTGGCGAAGATACTTTTCCTTGTCGAATTCAATAATCTTCATCCCTGTTTGAGCATCCACCACAGTGGCACTCAAGGCAGCGGCAAGCAGAACGGCCGTCGTAAACATTCGGTTCATGATGTTGCACTCAGTGAAAAAGTTAGATCGCTAAAAACTACTCGTCCAATTCCAAGACCCACCAGCCGGGTGACTCGGCGCGAACGAGCACGTCCTCTTCGGTTACCCAGGCATGCATCCGTTTGCACTCGAATTTCGTGCAAGTGAATTCCTTGCCTCTTACTTTGATCGTTTGCTCACCAACGCATCGGATCGGATCTCCTTCGCTGGACTCGACGCCCAATTGCGGAGTGCGACTCCAGTTCGGCACGGTAAAAGCCGTGCCTTCAATGCGCGGCAGCAATGTTACGATTCGAAGAATCGCGGCGTCGGTCATTGTATTTTCAGGCCACTTGCCGATCCGTCGCAAGCCAAACACCTCGATGTCGTACTCCCCTTCGCTGGTGTTGGCGGTGGCAATCTTGTCCTGATAGCGAGTCGTAATTTTTTTCATCGACAAGAGGTTGTCGAAGGCACATTCGTATTCGATCCACATGCGACTCAACTTCGCATCGGGATCTCGCCAATACTGCCGCATGGTCACTTGGCCCGCATCGACGTGCGTTTCAAATGGCAGCTTGCCGACGGGATGAAGCTCTCGCTCAATTACCGCTAAACCAGATGACAGAGAGCGGAACTTCTTTCGATATTGCGAGAGAAAGTAGTGCTTCGTTCCCCATTTTTTCAACTGGTACAGGTCCAGAGGAACACTAGTAATGGGGACCGGTTCTTCAGCTATCGCAAAACTTTGAAGAACAATGGCAAAAGCCAGCGCATAAATAGAGACACGAGTCATGACATTTCTTTCGTTTTGGCCTCAGCGCGCGCTCACTAAGACTAAGTCCCGAATGGTGTCTCGTGTCGGGTGATACTTGAGTCGGGAACCTCAAGATGTCTGCAATATAATGGATGTGAATGAAAAGTCTAGTAAAGTAGTTACATTTCAACAGAAGTGATTTCTGGAACAAATCCGGCGCCGCTTCGATTGCGGCACATTACAACGCAAGCCGTTATTAAAAAAGCACTTACAACGCTATGTCGGCGTCGCTAAACACTGCTTTAGGTGTCGCAGATCGCGCATCAGTTTTTGCTACTGAGCCGCAATGCAAATTAAAAGTACCTGGGTTTTAATCTGCTTCGCAGCATGAAGAACGCCGCAATCGTCGCAGCAATATCATTGAACGGCAACTTCGTGCCAACTCCCGTCGGCGGCGCTGCGGGCAACCATTTCGGTGAATCGCATATACCTCAAACCAGTGTCAAAGTCGTTTAACTTGACCGGTGCTATGCCCCGAATGGCCTGAATGAATTCCTCTTCGACGCGCCAGTATCCCGCTTCTTGCTGACTCACTTCAACTTCTTTGAGTTCGCTATCGTTACACTTGCCTGCGAACAGCTTGTCCTCTGGATTGAGCAGATACTTGATCGTGCCCGCGCTGCCGTAGAGATGAATTTGCATTCCGGGACCGTGATGCATCACACCGCTGAGGTGATAGGTTCCGCGCGCTCCACTCGGAAGGTGCGTTAACACGCGTAAGCTGTCGGGAGTTCCGACTGGCACGACTTCATTCGTTTCGGCATTGAGTCGATTGGGAGTGAAGCTATGTAGATCGGCAAAAACTTTCGTCGGTTCCGAAATCCAGCGAGTGAGTGGCTCGTGAATAATTCCCAGAGCCAGCATGTTAATGCCGCTGTAGTCGGCATTTTGGCGCCAATGTAACGCCGCGTCCGCGTCGGCGAAGTCGCTGCCACCAGCTAAGACGACGACTTCCCGCAGCTCTCCAATAAATCCGTCTGTAATCAGGTCCGCCAATCGATTACCACACCGGAACCCCAGCGGGCTGGGAACGATTTGCGTGACCAACTCCGAATGTTTCTGACTCGCGTCGTACATTCTTTGCGCTTCGTCGAGGTTCATGGCCATACGAGCTTCACTGAGCACGTGCTTGCCAGCGGCGAGTGCTGCGAGCGTAACTTCGCAATGCATGTAGGGCCAAGTGCCAATTACGACGGCGTCGATTTCGTCCGAATTGACCAACTGTTCCCAGCTATCGTGAATTTTGGGAATATTGAATTCATTGGCAGCTCTTTCCGACGATTCGCGCGAGCGATTGACTACCGCGGCAATCTTCACATCATCCTGCGCCAACAGGCCCGGAACGTGACGCAGCCGTGTATTGGCGCCCAAACCAACTATTCCCACTCGAATTTCACTCATCTTATCGCCTTAATAGCATCGCCTTAATAGCATCGCCTTAATAGTTTCGACCTGATAGTTTCGCCTTAATAGTTTCGACCTGATAGTTTCGACCTGATAGTTTCGACCTGATAGTTTCGACCTGATAGTTTCGACCTGATAGTTTCGCCCCAACATCCTTCTCGCCCCAACTTCCTTCTCAACAGGCAAGCAGTGCCGTGGTACGGCGAATGTTCTGCACCATTAGAACTTTTCTCGACAGCCGCAACCAGTGGCGTTCGCCTCGGACAACTTTGCGGTTACGATAGAAAAATAGCGACAGGAGGACCGCATGACGGATTTTGCCAATCAGTTGCAGCAAGCGTTGAAGCTCCATCAGCAGGGGCAGTTAGATGCCGCATTGCAGCAATACGAACGACTACTAAAACAACAGCCGAACAGCGCCGATGTCTTGCATCTACGCGGATTGATCGAGCATCAACGCGGCCACTTCGCCGCCGCGGTGCCGTGGATTCAAAAAGCGATTCAAGTCGAACCCAAAGTAGCGGTCTACCACGCCAACATCGCGGAAGCATTGCGACAAGCCGATCGCATTCCCGAGGCGGTCCAGCATCTCAATCAGGCCGTCAGCCTCGACCCAAACTTCGCACCGGCTTTCAATAGCTTGGGCATCGTCAGTCGTTTAAATGGCGACTACGATCAGTCCTTGAAATTCTACAAACGCGCTCTGCTACTGAATCCTAAGCTCGCAGACGCGCACATCAACTTGGGCTTGCTATACCGCGATTTGGGAGACCACAAAGCCGCGTTAAAGCACTGCCAGGAAGGCTTAAAACTCGCGCCGCGAAATGCGGCCGGATTCAACAACCTCGCCAACGTCCACAAAGATCTGGGCCAAATCGATGAGGCGATCGTAAACTACCAGAAGGCCATCGAGCTGAATCCATCGTTTGGACAAGCCTACTCCAATCTCTCCCAATCTCGTCGTCACAATGAGGAACTGCGCGGGGAAGTCGAGAAGATGGAGCAAGTTCTGGCTAAAGTCCCGCTGTCCGATGATTCAAAAAGCCACGTACATTTCGCGATCGGCAAGGCTTACGACGACCTGAAAGAATACGACAAAGCCTTCCCACATTTTGCCAAGGGAAATTCGATCATTCCGCTCCGCTTCGCAACCGACAAATTCGTCGCCTACGTGGACAGCATCATCGCGACCTACAACCAACAGTTTTTCGACAACAACTCCATCCGCGGATCCGAATCTGAATTTCCGGTCTTCATCATCGGTATGCCGCGGTCGGGCACGAGTCTAATCGAGCAAATTCTGGCCAGCCATCCGCAAGCAGCGGGAGTTGGCGAGCGAAAAGAGATCGCCCTGATCTTGCCGAAGATCGACGCCCACTTCAAACGCAATCCCGCGTATCCGATGTCGATGCCTCAATACACAGCCGAGATGGCAAAGACGCATGCGGAACAATATGAAAAAGATATCCGCAGACAAGCTGGCTCGGTCGATCGGATCGTCGACAAGATGATGACCAACTTTCTTCACGTCGGTCTGATCAGCCTGCTCTACCCCAACGCAAAAATTATCCATTCCATTCGGCACCCGCTCGATACGTGTCTATCCTGCTACTTCCAGGACTTCAGCCATCGACCAGCGCACACCTTTGACCTAAAGACATTGGGGCTGTACTACCGACAATACGTCCGCGTCACCGAACATTGGCAAAAATCGTGCCCCCTAGAAATCCTGGATGTTCACTACGAACAAGTGGTTAACGACTCGGAAGCTACCTGCCGCAAGATGGTCGAGCACTGTGGATTGGCATGGAACGACGCCTGCTTAGACTTCCACAAGACGGAACGTGTGGTTCAAACAGCGAGTAGCTGGCAGGTGCGACAACCCATCAATAAACGATCCGTCGAACGCTGGAGACATTACGACGACCAATTGGGAGCACTCAAAGATGCGTTGGGCGATCTCCTGAATGGCGAGTGAATCGTGCGACTTCAAGCTTAGAACGGCCAGACGATTGGAATGAGCGTCAGGGAAATAACCGCCACCAAGATGGCTAGCGGTGCGCCGCATTTCAGATAGTCCAAAGAGCGGTATCCCCCAGGGCCCATTACCATCAGGTTGGTTTGGTAACCGACTGGCGTCATAAACGACAACGACGCGGCTAAAGTCACGGCAATGACAAGCGGTCGTGGGCTCATATCGCCCTTACTGGCTACCTGAATCGCCAGCGGCAGCAACATCGTAACGACGGCGTTGTTGGTAATTGTCTCGGTAAAGACCACCGACAGCAGGTACATGACGATCAACAAGACCATCGGGTGCTTGCCCACGATATTCACCAACCACTCTGCGATCCCCGCAGCCGCGCCGCTTTCATTGAGAGCCATCCCGACCCCTAAAGCGCCGGCAATCGTGAACAATGTTGACAGGTCGATGGCGCTCCGAGCGTCCGACATTCTGACGCATCGAGTGACGATCATAGCTAAGGCGATAGCCATCGCGATGATCGCAGGAGACGCTAACCCCGGTGCCAACCTTTGTATTTCGGTCGACCATCCGGCGACGAGGAACCACACGATCAACAGCAACGCGAACCCTGCCGCCCAGTAGAATTTGTGATGCCGACGTGGCTCCGACCCCTCGACTCGACTGACCAAGTAGAAATCGCGGCTGTTCTGGTAAGTGACCTCAAACCCTGTACGCGTTTGCAGTAACAGCGTATCGCCAGGCTCCAGACCGATGTCGCCCACTTTGTTTGTCAAACGTACGCCGCTGCGATGAACGGCGACGACTGCCGCTTGATATCGCCGACGAAAATTGGCTTCGCGAATCGACATACCAATGATCGGCGACGTCCGCGACAACACAACCTCGGTGAGATTTCTCTGCTGCTGTTTGCGCGGATTGTGCTCGTAAGCGTGATCCGCCACAGGCACAAATCCCGGAATTTTTTCCAAGTCGACTATCGTGCTCACAACGCCGGTGAAGACAAGTCGGTCGCCAGCGTGAATGCGGTCGTTCGGCGTCACCGGCGTAATTACATCTCCATCGCGATCGATCTCGATCAAGAATAGCCCGGGCAAACTCCTCAGCCCCGCCTCTTGGACCGTTTGAGCGATCAGCGGACACTTTTCCAACACCCGCATCTCGACGAGATACTCGCGGCGCCGCTCGTCAACTTCTTCAACGATGTCCGCGCGACGCGACAGAAGACTACGACCGAAAAACAGCAGAAACAAACCGCCCGCGACGCCGCAAGGAATACCGACGTAGCCGAGTTCAAAAAGACTCAATGGGCGAACGCCGTCAGCCAACCTTAACTCGCGACTAATTGTCGCAGGGTCAACAGCCGGGTCTGCCCGCAACTGTTCGACCACCTTCATTTGGCTGGCGTGCTGTTGCTGCAAAATAACATTCGCCACGAGCGTCGTGCTCGTCCCAATTAACGTGCAGACGCCGCCGAGAATTGCGAGATAACTGACTGGCAACAACAGGCGAGACGGCGAGACGCCGCGGCGACGACACCAGTCAATGACTACCGGCATGGCCATCGCCACCAAGGCAGTATTCAACAGGAACGCAGAACTTACCAAAAGCGCGGGAACTAACCGGAGCATCGCACCGCGCTCCGTTTCCGCCTTGCCCAGAAGCGTTCTTCCAATCCAATCCAGCACTCCACTGGACCGCAAAGCTGCAGCAACAACTAACAGCGCTCCGATCGTCATCAGCGCCGGATTGCCAAAAACCTGTAATGCCTGCTCCGGCTTAATGATGCCGGTAAAAGTCACCACCATCAGAGCCGTCAAAAACAGGACATCCGTCGCAGTGCTCCGCCGAAACAACAGCGTCAGAAACACCCCGATCGTAACGAGGACTGCGATGTAAGGGTGATATGGCTCTAGTCCGACCATCTTTCGCCCGGGCGACCTCCGGCCGCCACTCCCTAAACTCAAAGATAACAGTGACTTCCAACTCAACAGCTACTTAGTATATCATCGACGCTTTGAATTGTCATTAACATGACTATTTTAGTAACCATTGAGGTGCGTAATAAGCTTGAGCGGTACGTTCGTTGCGACCTGATTGATTGATGTTATCTCTTCTATTCTGCCGTTCCGACAAACCAAAACACAAATAACCCGCTTCCCCAAAACACACCATAATACCTAACTCATCAAGTTAAGCTGATCCGATAGCCTTCTGTACGGTGAGGAAAAGGTCGTGCGAGTCATCCGAAAATCGCACGGCCAGAACGGTGCCATGGCTGGCCCGTTGTATGGAAACCACAATCAGGAGGACATTCCGCAATGAAACGCCCGTGTTTCACTCTTCCAGCCCTATTGGGAACAATCGCCGGATCGATTCTTTCATTTTGCACAGCTCATGCAGATATCGATCTGGTCAATTACCCAGGCTCTCCGCACTGCGAAGTGCGCCCAATCATGGCCAGCGAGATCTCGCACTGCTTTTTCGGCAGTCAATTGACTCGCGGCCCCGAAACCGATTTGTCAGATGCTTCGACAGAGATGATCGCCAGTGAGACAAACCAAGTCTCCGACGCGACTTCCGGAACCACTGACTTCGACGGCTACGATTACGAAAACTATTATGAAGGTGAATACTACGAAGGCGAGGACTACGACGATGGCTCCAACCAAGAAGCCAACCAAGAAGCCAACGATGTTGACGACGCCACTGACGTAGAGAACGCCGACAGTACCGACACCACTAACTCGGACGAAGTTGGCGGGGACGAGTATCGCTACGACGACTACTACGGTAGCGAGTACTACGATTCTGAGTACAGTTACGACGAAGCTACCAAAGCAGCTGCAGAACCAGTCGAAGCAGCTGCAGAAGTAGTAACTCCCGAAACGATCACCGAAGAATCAGCCACACAAGAATCGACTAACGGCGAGTATTACCAAGACGACTACTACGGCGAACAGTACTACGAAGGCTATGAGTCGGAGAGCGAAGAAGCCGCCGACAAAGGCGAAAACGCCGCTGAAGTTGAAGCAGTCGAAGCAGCACCGGTAGACGCGGCCGCAACCGAAGAAGCAACCGAAGAAGCTTACGATGACGAGTATTACTACGACGATTACTATGGTGAAGAGTCTTACGAAAACGAACAGACGGAAAAACTCGAATCGCCAGAAGCAGAAGCAGAAGCAGAAAAAGTAGTCCCAGTCGAAGCGACTGAAGAATCACCTAGTGGCGACTACTATAGCGACGAGTACTACGAAGACTACGAGTCCCAGTACTACGATGGCCAACAAACCAACGAAGGCGAGAACGTCGAAGCTGCAGAAGAAGCCGACGTAGAAGAAAACGCCGTAGAAGAAAACGCCGTAGAAGAAAACGCCGTCGAAGCAGAGACCACGGAAAACTCTTACGACGATAACTACTATGGCGAAAACTATGGCGAGGACTACGAATCCGAGTATTACGAAGGCGAAAAAGCCGACGAAGTTGAAGCTGTAGAAGAAAACAGTAGTGTTGAAAATAGCAACGTCGAAGATGATCAAGCTGATCCCTATGACGAAGACTACTATTACGACGACTACTACGGCGACGAGTACTACGAAAACTACGCCGAAGAGTCGAAAGAAGTCGAAGCGGAAAGTACGGATACCATCGAAGCTGCCGATGAAGAATCGTCCGACGATGAGTACTACGACAACTACTATGGCGAAGACTACTACAGCAACTATGAAGCAGCCGAATCAAAAGTTGCTGAAGAGACTCCGGTTGTAGAAGAGACTCCGGTTGCTGAAGAGACTCCGGTTGTAGAAGAGACTCCGGTTGCTGAAGAGACTCCGGTTGTAGAAGAGACTCCGGTTGTAGAAGAGACTCCGGTTGCTGAAGAGACGCCGGTTGTAGAAGAGACTCCGGTTGTAGAAGAGACTCCGGTTGCTGAAGAGACGCCGGTTGTAGAAGAGACGCCGGTTGTAGAAGAGACTCCGGTTGTAGAAGAGACTCCGGTTGTAGAAGCGTCGGAAGAAGAGTCGTACGAAGACTACTACAGCGACGAGTACTACGAAGACTACAACAACGACGGTTGGGAATACGCCGACGAGATTACGCCGGTTGAGTCGCCCAGCAAAGTCGAAGCAGAATTCGTTTCGGAATCGAAAGAATTGGTAAACAGTGGCACTCGCCAAGCATTGGGCCTAGTCGCCAGCATGCTCAATTCCTTCGCCGACAGCATCAACGCCACGGCCGACGCCATCAAAAGCCTGGCTGAAGTCGAACGAGTCGCCAGCAACGACTCAAACACTAATCGCTAAGAGCAGCTGCTTCGGCAGTTCGATATACGGGACTAGCCCTCGTGCCAAAAGCACGAGGGCTTTGTTCATTTATACACGGCAAAAACCATACTGACCGAGTTTCATGCGACCCCCTGCCCCGCCCACGGACCCGCCGTAAGCCGGATTGAGTCGAAAGAAACGGTCGCTGACGTCTGAACACGTACCCTCTGCCCACGCGGCCGTCCAGCCAAAAGCAAACAAGATAGCAGCAATAAGGAAATTAAAGAGTCCTGCCCGAGTCCTGCCCCTTTTTATTTGCCCCGTCTTTGGAGTGCGGTGACTTGTCACGTGACTTGTCACCGTTTTCTTCTTCAATCAGCTCAGAACAATGACAGACGTTCCGATACGCAAACCGCCGCAAAACAACTCGCGACCCGTCTTGTTGAGCGAACTCAAGTAACTTGCGACTTTCAGTTAGCATACGAAAGTAACGGCAAAGAGGCTGGGCCTAAATGGCCTGACGCGTGACGTTATCCCTGGAGAACTAGCGTAAAT
>JBLHLE010000038.1:0-15453 GCA_047620805.1 Pirellulaceae bacterium | reverse complement strand
CGGCACAGCCAGACCAGCCGGCGCCAATTTCGTGCTTCCAGATTTCCTTGGGATGAGACTCGTTCCAATCGGAGATCAGTTCCACGTGGTTTGCTTCGCACCGCCGAGAGGCTCCGAGAAACTGTGGAAAGTCGCCCTTGGAGCGGATGCTGAAATCGGGGGAGTCTGCGACGATTTCCGTAGCGATTTCGCTGTGCGATGATAATGTTTCATCGACTTCAGGCGTCCACCGCGATTTGAATTGCGGCGTCAAGTCGCCATCGACCGCGTGGATCTTGTTAAAGAAAAAGAATATCGCCACTGCCACAACCAGCACCAACAATGGGGAGGTGCGATAGGTCAACGGCAAGTGACTGCGAAAGGCCAGCCACAGCAACGGCAGCAAGATGGATCCCATGCCACAAAGCAAAGTGAAGATGTTCGCCAAATCGCCGCGTTCCAGTACGTCAAACTGCAGCACTGCCGCCACAACTACTAGTACTCCGCAGGCCACGAAGACCCACGGTGGTGGATATAATTCTGTGTTGTCATCCAGTGTGGGCTGCGTCTCTTGCATTTCTGATTGCTCCGCCGTGCTTGTCCGGTTCGTTGCGTTAAACGCATTGGCATTCTACGCAGATGACAAGGAATCGAGAACGGCGATTGGCAAAAACTGCCCGATCATCCCGCAGAATCGCGTCAATTGCACCAAGCGGGCTTGAGCAAACGCGAATTCGCTCCGCAATGCTACACTTACTGAAAGCAACGAACTCGCCCCGCAGATGCAGACGTGAAGTCGAAACCCCCGGAGTCACAACCATGAAACAGCTGATTCGGCTTATCCCCATATTTACCGCTGCGGTTGTTCTCGCCATCCCAGCAATCGTGAACTCCGCTGGCGGGGAACTTGAAATTCGCGCAGTTGATGCCGACACGAAACAACTCGTACCCGTCCGAATTCACTTGAAGAACGCCAAAGGCCGAGCAATAGTCCCTAAAACCGAGGTCGGTTACAAAGACCATTTCGTGTTCAACGGCAAAACAATCCTCGAACTCCCCATCGGCACCTACACCTTTGAGATGGAACGCGGCCCGGAGTATCGCGTTCGACAGGGCTACTTCACGATCGAGCGCGGAGCGACCGACAACAAGATTGTTGAGATGGAACGATTTGTTGACATGAAAAAGGAGGGATGGTGGTCCGGCGATATGCACGTCCACCGCGAACTCGAAAATATCCGACTACTAATGATGGCTGAAGACCTTCACGTCGCCCCCGTCATTACCTGGTGGAACGAAAAGAACCTTTGGGAGAAACACAAAATCCCCGAAAACCTGACGGTCAACTTTGATACAAATCGATATTATCACTGCATGGCAGGCGAGGACGAACGGGGCGGGGGTGCCCTGCTCTATTTCAACCTCAAACAGCCTCTGCCAATAACTGGCTCGCAGCGCGAATACCCGTCCCCGGTGAAGTTTCTGAAGATGGCGCGGGGGCAAGAAAATGTTCATGTCGATATTGAGAAACCATTTTGGTGGGACATGCCAGTCTGGATTGCCAGTGGCATGACGCATTCCATCGGGATCGCTCACAATCACATGTGGCGAGATTCCGTTCTGGACAATGAAGCCTGGGGTAAGCCTCGAGATAAGTTCCGCTATCCTGGCAAAATCGGCAACGGACAGTGGACGCTTCAAATCTACTATCACTTACTGAACTCTGGGCTCAAGATACCGCCGTCTGCCGGGAGCGCTTCAGGTGTTCTCCCCAATCCCGTTGGTTACAACCGAGTTTACGTACATTGTGGCGAGGAATTCACGTACGAGAAGTGGTTTGAAGGATTGAAACGTGGCAACGTGATCGTCACCAACGGTCCGATGATTCGCAATCCTCGGGCCAACGGACATTTGCCAGGACACACATTCCAAGTTTCCGAAGGCCAACAAGTTGAACTTAGCGTCAGCCTAAACCTGTCGCTGCGTGAGAAAGTCGACTACCTAGAGATCGTGAAGAACGGAGAAGTAGTCCACGAGGTTCGACTCGACCAATGGGCAAAGGCGAACGGAAAACTCCCTCCAATCGTCTTCCAGAAGAGTGGCTGGATGTTGATCCGAGCGGTGACCAACAACTCCAAAACCTTTCGATTCGCAATGACCGGGCCATACTATGTTCGCGTCGGCGATCAGCCACGGATCAGCAAGAAGTCCGCTCAGTTTTTCCTCGACTGGGTCCACCAGAGAGCTCAGCAACTAAAAATCGACGACCAGCAGCAGCGAGAAGAAGTCGTTTCGTTTCACCGAGGAGCGCGTGACTTTTGGCAAAAACAGGTCGAGAACTCGACAGCCGACTAGACTACATCTTCCCCCAGATTTACACACTCTATTTTACACACTCTATTTTACACACTCTATTTTGCTCGCTCTATTTTTCCCGCTCTATTTTTCCCGATGGCGTCGAACAGCTTCCTCGTGTGCCAGGCGACCTTCCTCGCCGCCCGGACGACCGCGTAGTTCGTTGAGTTGATCAAGGCGGCCGTAAATGATCAGGGTATCCCTCGGCTCGACTAGACTGTTTCCGGCCGGCGCGCCATCGAATCGACCGCCAGCTCGCTGAATCCCTAAAACCAGTATGCCCTCGGCAGTTAACTCGAGGTCGATGAGCGTCTTGTCGGCCAACCAATTCTCTGCCTCAACCAGCAATTCGGTAACGGCATATCCCTTGGAGAGCTGCAAAATGGAAGTGTAGTCGATGACGTCCAGGTGAGTCCATTTTTTTAGCGACCATGCAATCAGCCTGGAAAGATGTTGATCAATAAATTGGCTGCGGGAAAACAGGCCCAGCAGAACGACACCACCGAGAATCAACCCCAGTTTTTCATAGAGCTGATAGGTCGACTCCGTATTGGTAAACGACCCCATCAACGAGGCTGCCATCGTGACAAAGCCTGCGTTTCCCAATAGCATTAACATCATCACGATGCGTCGACGAACTGGGTGCTGAGTACACGATTCGGATTCAGTCGTCGTATAACCGACGCCAGTCAGAGCAGATCGGGCTTGAAATCGAGCGGATTCATGAGAAAGTCCAGTCAGAGTTAACGCAACTGTACCAATCCGATTGACCAGTAGAGTCAACGAAATCGTGACAAGAAATGACGTTACCGGAAACAAAGCTCAAACTCCTCAATGTTTTTCCCGCTGCCTTTAAAGAGACTCCTACATCCCAAGCGGGAAATGCCTACAATGTCAGGGTCGATGCCCCACCGAGAGTAAGGGACTCCCCACTATAGGGTACCTCACTTTACAATAGAGCACCTCGCCTGAAAGACGACAGGGCCCTAAATAACAGGGCCTAAACAAAACGCCCTAAAAGACAGGGCCCAGCACACTGTCGCTAAATCACGCTCGCCAGCCGGTGAACGGGGTTAGCATTAATAACGATAACCGCAATCCACATAATACTTTGTCACCCGACAAATCATAATACGCAATGAGCCAGGACCATTACAAAACATTGGGAGTCAGCCGCACCGCTACGGATAAGGAAATCCAGAAAGCGTACCGCAAGCTGGCTCGCGAATATCATCCCGACCTGCACCCCGACGACGAAAAATCGAAGGAGAAGTTCCAGGAGGTCCAACAAGCCTACGACGTACTCAGCGACCCCAAGAAACGCAGAATGTTCGATCAGTACGGCTCGGAAGACCCCCGCGGCAACTTCCGGCCTGGTGGACAGGAGTTGGATTTTTCGCAGATGTTCGGCGGTGGTGGTGGTGGAGCCGGCAACCCCTTTGCAGATCTTTTTGGCATGGGCGGCCAACGGGGTGGCCCAGGCCGTCAACCACGACAGCAAAAGGGACAAGACGCTACGGTTCAAATTTACGTTCCTTTCAACACGGCGGCGATCGGCGGCGAATCGCAGATTGCGAGTGGCAGCGGTGAAAAAGTGAACGTCAAAATCCCAGCGGGGACAGAGGACAAGGGAAAACTCCGACTCAAGCAGATGGGACATCCATCTCCGACTGGGGGCCCCAAAGGCGACATGCTCGTCATCGTGAACGTCGCCGCACACCCATTTTTTCAACGCCGCGGAAACGACCTGGAATTGAAAGTTCCGATCACGCTGTCCGAAGCCGTCAACGGAGCGAAAATCGAAGTGCCCTCGCCGCATGGGCCGCTAATTATCACAATCCCGCCAGCCTGCTCTAGTGGTAAACGCCTGCGTCTGAAAGGGCAAGGAATCCACCCCAAAGACAAAACGGCCGGCGATTTGATCGCCGAAGTTCAAATCGTACTGCCCGACGAAATCGACGAAGAAACGAAAGACACCATCCAAAAACTCGCAGCGTTCCAGCACGAACCGCGAAAAGAAATCCGCTGGTAACGCTCAATAATCGACGAACCAATCTCCAATTTGACGTAAAATCGAACCAAGTGATTTCCGAACAACTAGGTGATTTCCGAACGACTAGGTGATTTCCGAACGACTAGGTGATTTCCGAACGACTAGGTGATTTCCGAACAACTAGGTGATTTCCGAACAACTAGGTGATTTCCGAACAACTAGGTGATTTCCGAACAACTAGGTGATTTCCGAACAACTAGGTGATTTCCGAACAACACAGAGTCCCAAACCTGCTGGCAATCAAATATGTTTCTATACCAGCTCGCCAAGAGTGTCTTCGCGATCGAAGGTATCCTGGCGGAGGAAGGCGAAATGGGACTTTCGCGAATACCGTCGGATCTGCGCGGTCCCAGCATGCTGATCATTGCCCTGATCATCTTGGTCGGATTCACCCTGATTGGCTTCACTTGGTGGTGGGGGCGGTTCACTCGCCGGTACATGAACTCCAGTTCGACCCCACAAACATCTCCAATACCCAGCGACGATGATTGGGCTACAAAGCCAATCGTCCCGCCAGTCGATGACAACGAGCCGCAATAACGCCGGCTATCGGTAGCGACACCATGAACTCCGCAACTTTTCCAAAATCCGCTCGCGTTCGCAAACAAGACGAATTTGCCCGCGTCTACTCAACCAATGCGTATGCAGCGGACGACATGTTGGTCGTTCAAGTCGGCCAGAACGAAGTCGGTGACAGCTGCCGGATCGGACTCTCGATCTCGCGAAAAGTCGGTAATGCCGTAGTCCGCAATCGATGGAAACGACTTCTCCGAGAAGTCTTTCGAAAATGCCGGGGGGAATTACCCCCAGCGATTGACATTGTGATCCGCCCGCGGAAAGGCGCACTCCCCAACTATCGACAGATCAATCAGTCGTTGGGACGTCTGGTTCATCGAGCGGTGCGAAAGTTAAAACCTGCCCGCCAAGAATAGTTTTCAGCATTGCAACCGCCGCAGCTAAGGCAAGCACGGCAAAATCGAGCGAAGGGCTCCATCGATGAAACGACTCCTGCCGATGATCCTGGGCATTCCTGGCTGGCTGATGATCAAAGCTGTCCGCGGCTATCAGATCTTCATAAGTCCTTGGATCGGACCCGTTTGCCGCTTTCAACCGAGCTGCAGCAATTATTTTATCCAGGCAGTGCAGAAGCACGGGCCAATTAAGGGAGCACTGATGGGTGCCTGGCGAATCTGCCGCTGCAACCCGTTTACACGAGGCGGATACGACCCTCCTTAACCCAGCTAGACTTAACCCAGCTCGGCGCACTTTACCGCCTTAGAGGAATCAGCACGACTCGCACTATTTGCTGGCAGTGACATCACGGCCAACTCTGTGTTTTTGCAAATGCTATTGACGGCAAGGGCAAGCTCCCGCTACTTTCCCGCCCGCGACACCTTTTCGTAGTTACCGTTCGGGTATTCGTTTTTGGCGTCACGGGTGTAAGTCCGTGATGAGGGAGTGTATCGAGGCATGAGGCCAAGAGCAAAAAAAATATCGGTCTGTGGAATTGAACTTTGGACCATTTTGGGATTTATTGGCGGTTGCGCCGCAATTTCCGGATGCCAATCGCCACTAATCCGCACACAGAGTCCTGATTCAGCCGACGTCGAGATCATCGATTCGTTTCAACAAGACGAAGACGATGACTACGACACCGTCGGCGACCTAGCCTTTTCGAACGGCATGAATTGGGTCAAAGTGGAAGCGGTCGGATTAGTGAATAATTTGGCCGGCACAGGTAGCGATCCGCCTCCCTCGCCACAACGAGCGGCCTTGATTGGCGAAATGCAAAGTCACGAAACGGAAAAGCCAAGCCGTGTTTTGGCCGCCCCAGAGACTTCAATGGTCATTGTTTACGGTTACTTACGACCAGGAGTCCGCAAGGGAGAGAAGTTCGATTTGGCAGTCCGTGCGGCCTCGGGTTCCGACACGACCAGTCTGGAATCGGGTTGGCTGATGCCGACTCGTTTGCGAGAAGTCGCCGTTCTGAAAAACACGATCCACACGGGATTGGTCATTGGTCGTGCTCACGGCGCCATCCTCATCAATTCGATGTTTGAAGACGAAAAACTTGGAGATGTTCGCGGTCGAATTCTGGGCGGCGGCATAGCATTACAAGATCGTCCGTTGGGTCTAAATGTCCGCGATGGTTTCAACTCGGTACGCACCAGTTCAATGATCGGTTCGGCAATTAACGCGCGATTCCACATTTTCGAGGCGGGTTCGAAGACGGGAGTTGCGACCCCCAAACGAGACAACTACATCGAATTGGCTGTGCATACAAAATACAAACACAACATTCATCGCTACATTAAAGTTGTTCGCAGCATCCCCTTGGGCCAATCTCCCGCGAGTCGAGCGGAGCGACTTCAGTTGCTTGAACGCAAGTTGCTTGAGCCAACTTCGGCGGAAAACGCGGCGTTGGAATTGGAAGCAATCGGCAAAGCGTCGCTCCCAGTGTTGAACCGCGGCGTCCTATCGCCCGACCCAATGGTCCGATTTTTGTCGGCGGAAGCATTGGCCTATTTGGACGATTCAGCCGCCGCCAAGCCACTGGGCGAAGCAGCAAGATCCGAATTTGCCTTCCGCTGGCGGGCACTCACCGCGTTAGCCGCTATGGATCACGTACAGGCAGTCGACGAGTTAATTGACCTGCTTGACGAAACTAGCGTAGAAACTCGCTACGGTGCGTTTGTTGCCATGCGACACCGTAACTCCCGCGATCCCTTCGTTCGCGGCGAGGTACTAAACGAAGTGTTCAACTATCACACGCTTGCCTCGAGTGCTCCGCCCTTGATTCACTTCACTCGGTCTCTACGACCGGAAATGACTGTGTTTGGATCCTCGATCCCCTTCAAGCCCCCAGCATATCTATTCGCGGGTAAGCGAATCATGTTGAAGACAGCGAGCGATGGTCGAATTAAGGTGACGAAATTCGATTCTAGGCAAGAAGACCGCTTTGAAGTATGCGAAGCCACCCTAGATTCCGTAATCCGCACGGTCGCAAAACTTGATGCCAGTTATGCGGATGTAATTGAGCTAGTCCATCAGGCCAAAGCTGACGGTTATATCGACGCGCGTGTCGAAATCAATGCGATGCCCAGAGCTGGCCGCGCTTACCAACGCGGGACAGACAAGGATTCGGAAGGGGAGTCTGCGAGCAGTGTTCATGTCACAAACCCCGTCACTGGAATGTTTTTCAACCGATTGGAAGAGTCGGGAGATGACGATCGCGACGCGGATTCCGAGCGGGAAACTACCGTGATTCCCGGAGATTCCACCAAGTCGGACGACGGATTTTTTGGTAGAATGAAAGGCTTCTTCAAGTAAGCTGGGGTGGAGAAGGGGCCAGCGTTCTGGCAACACACCATCCGCCGCTCAACCGAGCGGTCCGCAGTCCTAACCCCCGTTTCCCAATATGCTCAAAGCTCTCGAATTGTGCGGCTTTAAAAGCTTCGCCGACAAGACTCGCTTTGAGTTCCCAGCAGGTATCACCGTTGTCGTCGGTCCCAATGGATCGGGCAAGTCGAATATTGTCGACGCGATCAAATGGGTTCTCGGCGAGCAGAGCGCCAAGAGTCTCCGCGGCAAGGACATGTCCGACGTTATCTTTAAGGGTGGTGGCGCGGGATCGGGTGGTCGAAAGGCGATGAATTGCGCCGAAGCAACCATCGTGCTCGACAACGCCGATGGTCGTTTCGAAGTTGACGCCGCCGAAGTCCATGTGACTCGCCGAGTCTACCGCAGTGGCGAAGGCGAGTATCTCATCAATCGCCAGCCTTGCCGCCTGAAAGATATCCGCGATATGTTTCGCGGCACAGGAGTAGGTACCGACGCGTATAGCTTGATCGAGCAAGGAAAAGTCGATCGGCTGCTGCAGGCTTCGACTAAAGACCGCCGCGCGATCTTTGAAGAGGCGGCCGGCATTAGCCGCTTCAAGGCCAAGAAGGTGGAAGCTCAAAGGCGACTCGCTCGCGTCGACCAAAACCTACTCCGCCTATCCGATATCGTCGACGAAGTTGAAAGTCGACTCCGAAGTGTGCGAAACCAAGCGGGAAAGGCGCGCCGCTATCGTGAGTTCACCGATCGTCTACAACAACTACGTACGCAAGTCGGCCAAACCGATTGGTTTCGATTAACACAAACCATTCAGGCGCTCGAACAGACGTTGGACAACCTTGGCAACGACGGGGCTGAGATTTCAGCCAGTCTGGAATCCAACGAAGCGACCGTGTTGGAAATTGAAACCCATTCAATCGAAGCCAACGAAAACATTCGGTCCGCCGAACACAAGTCCGCCAAAAACTACGAACAGATCGCAACCCGCGAATCGGCTTGTGAACAGCATCGCCAACGATGTTCCGACCTGGAGGACGAGTCGCGCAGATATCGCAATCAATTGGCCGCCATGTCGTCCCGCATTGGCGACGTTCAGTTTCGCCTGAAAGAGACCACCGAGTCCCTGGCGACAGCGGAAACGCAACACCTGGACTTGTCCAGTCGCGTTGCCGAACACGAACGAGTACTAGACGACCTCACCATCAACACCGAAACACTCCGCACAGTCTGTGAACAGCGACGGGAGGATTATGTCGCCAAGATGAAAGAGAACGCCACTCTTGGCAACCGCGAAAGTTCGCTGGAATCGCAACTTCGATCGCTTCGCGAAACGTCGCAAAGATGCCAACAACGCTGCGATGACTTGGCTCCACTCTACCAACAACTTTCGCAACGCTTACGGGATGTCCAAGGTCAAGAGGCAGAGTTAGACGCAAATGTTGCCAAACACACAGAAGCTCTCGATGACGCTCAAGAAGACCTGCAGGAACAACGCCGAGTTCTCACACGTCGTCAAGATGAGCTCGTCGAAATGCAGGGGCGACTGAGCGGGACGCAGCAACGAGCAAATGTTTTGTCGGAACTCGAACGGACATTCGAGGGACTTAACGAAGGTGTCAAACAAATCCTAGAAGGTTACGTCCACCAACCTGATTCGGGTAAACAGGTACACGGAGTGATCGCCGACCTCGTCGAAGCCGACATCCAATACGCTCCGTCGGTCGACGTCGCCTTGGGCGAAATGGCTCAACGCATTGTGCTACAGGACGGCGAACTGCTGCAGCAGCTTCGCAATGGTGAAACTATCTTGAAAGGTCGCGCCGGTTTTGTCTTGATCGATGCACCTGTTCCCCGCCGCGAAAGCGATTGGGTCCGACTCGACGGACTGACTGGCGTGATTGGACGCGCCGATCGACTCGTCCGCTTCGATAAGACGTATGACAAAGTTGTCTCCCGCATGTTGGGAAGCACTTGGTTCGTCCGCGAACTCGACGACGCCTATCGCTTGCAACGACAGGGCGCACACGGTGTACGATTCGTCACCGAAGAGGGACAAATTTTGGAATCTGACGGCTCGCTGACGCTGGGACCTCGGCACGCATCCAGCGGACTCGTCTCTCGTCGTAGCGAACTTCGAGTTCTTCAACAAGACATCAAGGATCTCGAATTCCGCATTACGGAATCGACAAACGAAATAATGCGACTTCGTGAGAATATCGAACAAAAAGATCGCAACACTCAAGATCTCAATGAAAAACATCGCCAATCCGTCGCGGCACTGGCAGATTTCCGTGGCGAAGTGAAAGCCGTTAGACAGCAACACAACCAAATCGAGCTCCAAATGGAAACGCTCGCAGCCGAGCTAAAGGCGGCGGAAGCTCAATCGAACGCGACATCGGAGCAACTCTCCAAGACCATCGCGGACCGAAAACTGGTCGATACCGAGGTCGCCGAACTCGAAATCGCCATCAAGCAAGACGAGTCAAAGCTTGAAGATGTGGATCTCCAACGTCAGAAGAACCTGCGAGAAACCACGGCTGCCAAAGTGGAATTGGCCAAGAGCGAACAGCAACTCGACGGTCTTCAGATTCGCATGCTGCAGTTTCAAGAGGACAAAAAAGAACGCAACAAGGGCATTGTCGAGGCCCGTGCTCAATTGGTGCAGGCACTGAGTCGCCACGAACTTTCAGAACGCGAAACGCTTCGACTCACCTCCGAACTGGCCGAACTCTACCTCTACAAAGAAGAACTCGTCGCCGAAGTTCTCCATCAACAGTCCATTCAAGACCAGCTTCAACTCCGCCGCAAGGAAATTGCCGACGGCATCCAAACACTACGGAAACGCCAACGCAAGGTAGAAGAACTCCAACACAAAAAAGAACTTGATGCCGGTGAATTAAAACACCAGCGAAATACAATGTCCGAACGTCTACGAGAAGACTACGGAATTGACATCTCCCAACTGGAGCAGGAAACGAGCGAAGAAGATCAACAGGAACGTGTGGAAGTCGAGTCCGAGATCAATGAACTGCGCCGCAAGTTGAACAGCATCGGTGCCGTGAATATGGAGGCACTCGGCGAACTCGATGACCTCGAAGCACGCTTCAATACTCTTTCCTCACAGTATAAGGACCTCGTCGACGCCAAAGATTCCCTCGAACGCATCATCCAGAGGATCAATGCCGATAGTCGACGCCTGTTCACTGAAACCCTCGAGGCGATTCGGCAGAACTTCCAAGTGTTGTATCGCAAGGCATTTGGAGGTGGACGAGCGGACATTATCCTCGAAGAAGGCGTCGACGTACTCGAGGCCGGCATCGACATTGTCGCAACTCCGCCAGGCAAACCCTCTTTTAACAATTCATTACTTAGCGGTGGCGAAAAAGCTCTTACCGCCGTTTCGCTTCTGCTGGCGATCTTTGAGTATCGCCCCAGTCCATTCTGCGTCTTGGACGAAGTCGATGCCCCTTTCGACGAAGCGAACATTGGCAGATTCGTCGATGTGCTGAAAGAATTCCTCGGTTGGACCAAGTTTGTCGTCGTTACCCACTCGAAGAAAACGATGACCGCGGCCAACACGCTGTACGGCGTCACGATGCAGGAATCCGGGATCTCGAAACAGGTATCGGTCAAATTCGATGACGTCACAGAAGATGGGCACATCAAACAAGACGCGATCGACCGCGAAGCTGTTCGAAGCGAAACGCCCGACTCGGACGACGAACAAGCGGCCTAGCGATGGTGAGACTACAGCGTCTCCAGCAACCCAAATGTTGGCAATCTGGCGAAGCCAACCTCAGTGCGCGGTGTGGCGTCATATTCAGTACAACCAGAACAATGCTGGCAACCTGAACCGACAACCCCATCAGACGAGCTTCCCCGAAAATAAATTCTTTTCTAGTTTTCTAAGACAGCGCAATCGTTACGTCGTGTCTGACTGGTCGCATTAACGCAATGATTACCAACGATTTACGCGCTCTATCCTCAGATAATCGTCCGTCTCCACATGTTCGGAATTGACACGCTGACCCGCGTTGACGGCACGACTGACGAAAGTTTCTAAAGTTCTCCCCCCGTTTTACTCGAAACTAAGTTGCGGAAGGTAAATCTTCACCGACTTCTCTAGCCAGGGAAGAAGGCAGATTGCCAACTATGGGGGGAACACGCCAGAAGATCTCTGTATCTTCATGGCATGCCATAAACAGTTAGACCCACCAAATGGCATGCTTAACGCATGAACTCCCCGGTTGCGTACTTCGCCGAGTATGTAAATAAACCAACCCCACATGGACAGCCTGTAAGACTAGGTAGCTTGGTGACAAGTTAACGACGCTTCAGGTATTCGCCGAGTCATATGGGGACTGATGCCGATTATCAAAGTGAGGCGCGGATCAGAAGGATCTGAAACCAAGCCACGCAGAACAATTACCGTTGTGCCCCGACCCAGGTGTTTGAGATTTGCCGGAACCCACAGCCGGCTTGAAGGACCGAGAAACCGGCGATTCAAATTCAAACAAAAGGGGGCAGGTAGGTTGTGCTCGGGAAACACCCGACGCGGCTAATGGACGAGTCAACGAGTGACGAATGGAGAGCCTGCGATGAAGGTCTTCACAACTGGACAGGTCGCGAAGATCTGTAAAGTGGCCCCGCGCACGGTCAGCAAGTGGTTCGATAGTGGACGCTTGAAGGGTTACCGGATCCCCGGTTCCCAGGACCGGCGCATCCCGCGCGAATATTTAATTAAGTTCTTAAAGGAGCATGGTATGCCCCTTGGCGACCTCGAAGATGAGGCAATGGCTAAGGTGCTAATCGTAGCTCAAGATCAGATCTTGATTGAAAACCTCAAACGCGAATTGCCGCCTGAAAGGGCGTTCAAGGTAGCTGTTGCTGCCAGCGGTTTTGAGGCTGGTATTCAAGCGGAGAGCTTCCATCCTGATTGTATAATCACGGATTTCTCGATCGGTAAGGTCGAGGCTTTACAGATTTGTCAAAATCTTAGGAAGAACCCGGATTTTAGTGAAACGATTCTGATCGCTCTACTACCCGATGACGGTAGCCCGATGAGCTTCGATCGTTCCAGCATTAACGAGACGTTTAAAAAGCCTTTCGACGCGAAGCTGCTGGCAGAACGTCTTCGTACCCTCATCGGTGCGAAGAAGGAACTGGTCTAAAGCTTACCGAAATTGCTTGCCAAAATCGCCGATTTCAATACACTCCGCCGTGGTTGACCCCCACGGCGGATTTTTTTTTGCGTCTTCAGTCGCCAGTCCGCCACTCGGCGACCGCTCGGCCTCAGCAAGCGAAGTTAACCCTCCAAACAAACCATATCCAACACTGCGTTGCGGTTGTTGAGCGTTTTGTCAATCGACCAGAAATTGAAGCGACCATCTTTTTCCTGTTAATTGCCGGCAGTGAATGCGGTTCCCATATTGAAACGAGAAAAACAGTGGCATCGCCCGCCAGCCCTGCTTGCCAATTTCCACTGCTTTTACGAAGATGAATGGTCTGTTTTCACCTCAGGTAGTTCACCTATGAACCAATTTACACACTTCGATGAGAACGGCGCCAGTCGGATGGTCGATGTTGGTGACAAAGCCGTCACCCGTCGACTTGCTCGGGCGTCTGGTTTAGTAAGGATGCAAGCGGAAACCCTGCGACAGATACGCGACGGTGAGACCAAGAAAGGGAATGTACTTGAAGTGGCAAGGTTGGCTGGGATTATGGGCGCGAAGAAGACTTCCGACCTGATTCCCTTGTGCCATCCAATTTCCCTGGATTCCGTAACCGTTGATTTCAGCTTTCCGGACGAGTCCACAATAGCCATCGAAGCAACGACTTGCGTCGATGCGAAGACCGGAGTGGAAATGGAAGCTTTGGCCGCAGTAACTGCAGCGGCATTGACAATTTATGACATGTGCAAAGCTGTCGACAGGGAAATGGTCATCGAAGCCATTTGCCTACAAGAGAAATCGGGGGGGCGAAGTGGTCACTTCGTCCGAGAGAATAATTAAGAGTTCAGCTGCTACACAGAACTCAGCTTACACAGTTCAGCTTACACAGTTCAACCTACACAGTTCAACTTACACAGTTCAGCTTACAACATAGACTCAGATGGCAAGACATTGCCGAGTCGCCCACATTTTGGGGAAAATAACGTGACACGTGTCGCTCAAGACAACCAGTTGCTCGCCGCAGTTCAATCGCTGTATCAACCCATTGCGGAGGAAATGCTTCAAGTGGAAGCGATTCTTCGCGCCGAGATGCGCAGTAACGATCCCTTTGTCGACGAGCTGGTTCAGTACGGTTGCTTGTTGGGGGGCAAACGACTCCGCCCTGCGCTTATGTTGCTGATCGCGAAATCCGTGGGCCAAGTCACTCCCGAACACACGACTCTGGCTGCCGTGATCGAAATGATCCACACGGCGACTTTGATCCACGACGATGTCCTAGATGAAGCCGACCAGCGTCGTCACTTGGCGACCGTCAACGCTCGCTGGGACAATGAAGCCAGCGTCTTATTGGGCGACTTTCTCTTCACTCATTCGTTCTATCTGGCCAGCACACTCGAAACGACACTGGCCTGTCGACTAATTGGCCGAGCCACGAATATCGTCTGCGAAGGCGAACTGCGACAAAAGGGAAGCCGGGCAAATTACGACTTGGACGAGCCGGAATACCTGGAGATCATCGAAGCCAAGACCGCTGAACTGTGTGACTGCGCTTGCCGCCTGGGAGCGTTCTACGCGGGCGCCGACGATGCACTCGTCGAGAAGTTGTCCTACTTTGGTAAAGCTCTTGGCATCGCTTTCCAAATCGCCGACGACCTCCTCGATGTGCTCGGCGAAGAAAAAGACACTGGCAAATCGCTTGGAACCGATCTCGAAAAACAAAAACCAACTCTGCCGATTATCCAGACACTCAAACAAGCCACCGACGACGACCGCAAAGCCATCCTCGCTATCCTTCGGAGCAGCGTTCCCGATCGGCAAGCAAACCTGCTCCCCTACCTCGAGCGTTACGACGCAATCCAATACACACGCGATAAAGCGCAGTACTACGCCAACCAAGCCAAACTACAATTGTCTGGGCTAGAATCAAGCGACGCGAAACAAACACTCGAAATCATCTGCGATTTCGTCGTCCAAAGAAGCTGTTAAGTAGTTGGCAACAAGCTACGGTAACCGTCAGTATTCGGAGTTGGCAACAAACCCGGCGCAGCGACGGATTGCGATCGCCATTGCAGATACGCAAAGAGTGCAGATACGCAAAGAGTGCAGATACGCAAAGAGTGCAGATACGCAAAGAGTGGCGACTACTCGCCCCTCCGCTGCAGCATCGGCGTCAGTTCGTCGACGAAGTCGCGGACATCGGTGAATTCGCGGTACACGCTCGCGAAACGCACATATGCTACTTGATCGAGCGTAGCGAGCTGTTCCATCACGATCCCACCGAGATCCCGGCTGTCGACTTCTTCGTCGTAATCTTTAAAGAGCGCTTGCTCGACCGCCGTCACAACCACCTCGATTTGCTCGTTGCTGATTGGACGTTTCCAGCAGGCTTTGGCGAGTCCTTGCCGCAGCTTCTCTCGGTTAAAGGGGTCGCGAACGCCGTCTTTCTTGATGACCTTGATTTCGGTCTGTTCGACGCGTTCATAGGTCGTGTAACGCCGTCTGCACCCTAAACACTCGCGCCGGCGACGAATCGCGAAACCGTCTTGGCTGGCGCGC
>JBLHLE010000037.1:0-15461 GCA_047620805.1 Pirellulaceae bacterium | reverse complement strand
TTGTATCGTGGCTCGAAAAACGATCGTGCCGACAGTTCCGCCAGACTACACTGCTTCCGCGTACAGGTCGCCAGTCAATATTGAGTCGGCGCCGCGCGTCACCAATTCGTCCGATACTCGAAACTGCAGATTCGTACTCCCATCTCCTGGCGAATTAATCGTCTCGGTAAAATTCGCCGCGTCAATTGCCGTCGCCGAGAGAGTTGTGCCATTCTCAAAGAACGCCATCGTAGGTGCAAACGTCGCATCGAAACGCAAGCCATCATCCAGCACATCGTCAATAATGATGTCGTCGAACTCGAAGAAGTCTGAAACCTGAAATGAAAGTGTGTACTCAATTTTGTCGCCGGGATTGACGCCGGTAACTGCATTGACCTCTTGGTGCACCAGGCCCTTCTGAATTGCGATCGATTTCGCAATCAGATCCCAGTCGGAGTCGTCGTTGTCGAATACGCCCGATGGGCTGTCGGTACCATGACTGACGGGCAGAACTCCGTAGTCACCGCTGACGCTACTTTCATTCACAACAGAAACGTCGTCACCGGAGAGAGGGTCAATAACGTCGTTCAAATCTGCATCAAACTCGGGAACGAATGCCTGATAAGTAACGATGATATCCGAATCGGATGCCGTTCCGGTGAACGATGCATACTCCACGAGCAGTTGGTTGCTTGGCGGATTTTGCGGACCCGGCGAAGTCGGTTCGGTAGTCACACTGCCGCCTGGCGTAATGCTGATCGTGCCCGACTTATATTCGAGTGTGTTCGGAAGAATATCTCGGATATCAATATTGTCGACGGTCGCACCGTCCGCGATATCGATTCGCAGAGTATATGTCCTGGCAAAGTTGGGCCCTGTCGCGGTTTCCGAAGCCGAATCCTTGTCGATCAGAATGACGACGGGAGTAACAGAGTCAGAATCAGCAGCACCGAGGATAGGAGGATCTGGAATGGGGTTATCGAGCGCGTCTTCGCCATATTGAAAACCACCTTGTGCCGAGATGGCCAACGGTATCCCAGGTATCGCTCCGTCGGAAGTGGAGAGAGTCGCATTGATTTCCACATCGAGAATGGGCTGGTCGACGGTCACGCTACCAACTGGCAACTCTAAAACATACAGCAGATCGCCGGGAGTTCCGCCGGTCACAGGCGTTTCCAAAAGTGGATGACTCGTTATTGTACCGGGATCGCCGCTACCCAAAACGATGAGATCTCCGCTTGAGTTAAATTCACCCGCGAGAGTAATTGAAACATTGGTGCCGATAAGCGACGCGCTGTTGATCTGAAACCCAGGCTTCACGTGCAGATCAATGTACGGTCCGAATCCCGTTTCCGTCGACAGGGGCGCAGTATTGTCGAACAATGCCGAGAATTCGAACGACTCGTCGATCATCTCGCCCGTATTGTCGAAGTCCAACGTGACTGTGGGCGTGGCGCTATACAGACTCCGGTCTTCAAGTGACTGAAGAAGACGTTGCCCATCATTGCGGGTTGCACGGCGTTTGCGAATGATGTCTCGAATGCGCATTTTGATTTCTCTACCCTACGAATTGTCGCAAATTGTCTGCGCGCTGATTTTGCGCGACCAGTGAAATTTAGGTTTGTCCTATAAACGCATCGCCGATGATTACGAAATTCCGCGCGTCTGCCGACTAGCGTGGCCGTGCGTAATCGTTAATTCCGAATCGAGCGATCGGATTTGTGCGAAGAAGTCAGATCGGAAGAGAAACGCAGTTACGCCGCTCGCACCAAAAGCTGGTCGAGCCACAATTGATGGTCGAGCATGTTCTGACGTACTCGAAATTGCTCCTGCTCTAAATCCGTCTGAATGCGACGGAGTTGGTTCTCGAAGTTACGAGTGAGTTCGCCCGTCGTTCCAGCGGTCCGGACCATGGAGCCAATCAGCTCCGGACGGTAGTTCGCGATCAAAAAGTCGTCGGCCGAAACGAAGAACTGCGACGACCCTGCTTCGCCTTGCCGACCAGTTCGCCCGATTAGCTGCCGATCAACACGGGGCGAGGTATTGCGATCTGTGCCGAGTACATGCAGTCCACCCAAACTTCTGGCCTCGGCAGAAATGGGAATGTCGGTGCCGCGACCAGCCATATTCGTGGCAACTGTTACGGACCCGACAGCGCCCGCGCGAGCAATCAACTCCGCCTCATCGGCGTCTTGTAGGCCGTTTAACAATTGGTGAGTAACACCAATCTCCCGCAGTCGACTCGACAGCATCAGACTTTGCTCGATTGTCCTCGTACCAACAAGTATCGGCTGTCCACCCAAACTCCGCTGTTCGACATCGTCGATAATCGCTTTCCACTTAGACTTCTGATCTGCAAAGAATCGGGTTGCCTGGTCGTTCCGCGCCGAACATTTCCTTAGTGGTATTTTTACGATCGGCATTTGATAGAATTTCCGAAACTCCAATTCGTGTCCAGTCGCTGTGCCGGTCATGCCCGACAGTTGGTCGTACATTTGGAAATAGCGCTGCCGAGAAATGCGTGCCAACGATCGTTTCTCGGGAGTAATCGTGACATCTTCTTTTGCTTCCACGGCCTGATGTAAACCGGCTCGCCACGAACGCTCGTCGAACACGCGCCCCGTATTTTGATCGACGATCTGAATCTCCTCGGAGCGCACGACGTAGTCGACGTCGCGGTGCATCAAATACTGGGAGGACAGGGCATTTTGGACGTAAGCGTGCCAAGGTCGCTGCAACGCGAGTTTCGATACGTCGATCTCGTAGATGCGATCCATACCTTGGTCCAACAAACGGATCGAGCGGCTTTCACTTAGCACTTCAAATTGTTCACCAACTCGCAAATCAGCAGCCACTTTCTTAGCAACGCGATAGACCTCCGCCGTTGCGGCAACGTCACTTGAGGTGCCGCTGATGATCAATGGAGTACAAGCCTCGTCCAGCAACACGCTGTCGACTTCATCAATAATGCAAAAATTGTGTGCGCGTTGAATTAACGCGGGCGATGACGATTGCCCTCGTAGCTGAGCGCGAAAGCTTTGCCCCAATGGCCGCTCCGCAACAGCTCGCTCGGAAACGCGATCCCGCAAGTAGTCGAAGCCAAGTTCGTACCCAGTCGCGTAAACGATGTCGCATTGATAGGCTGCCCGCTTTTCCGCATTGGAAGCCTTCTCTCGCGAAATGCCGACGCTTAGTCCCAAGTTCTCGAATACCGGTGCCAGCAACTCGTGGTCGCGATCTGCCAGGTATTGGTTCACGGTCGCTACGTGTACTCCCTGTCGCGTTAGGCCATGCAAGAAAGCGGGCAACGTCGCGGCGATAGTTTTTCCCTCACCGGTTTGCATCTCTGCAACTGCACCCGTCGCCATTGCCAACCCAGAGAGGATTTGCTCATCGTAGGGAACCTTGTTGAGCACTCGACTACACGACTCGCAAACTAGCGAAAACGCATCCACTAGAATATCGCACTCAAGCACCGCTGCGCCCGCGTCGATTCTATTCCGCAAGTGGTCGGCTGTTTCGCGCAATTCGCGATCGGAGGCGTTTTTGATCTCCGCGTGACGCGCGCGAATTCGATGCACCAATTCGTAATCGGAGCGGCGCGGCTGACGCGCAGACGACCGCAGGAGATCGGTGATGGAGTGGTAGGGCGCGAGGCTCTTCATCGCTGGAATTCGTATCGCGGACGATTCTTATCGAGGAGGTAGTTATCGGAACTTGCTGACCCTTTTTTCGAGGGCACAACATTGCCAGAGGCACGCAAGTATAGGTCCGAAAAACGAACACTCGACGCAATCACGCGACGAAGGTGGGATAAAGAGGATTGACGTGGCTGCAACAACTACAGCGGTAGAATACGTCGTTCCACGCGGCTAGTCAGCTTCAACAGTTAGCCAACATTCCAGTCATCTGTGAACCAAGCCACTCGGTCAGCGCGCTTGGGAGCGTAGGCAGTGGTGGGCTTGAATTTATGGGAACGGATGAAGCTGGAGAATGCGGCGTAGGGCACAGAAACGTGCTGCGACACGACATCCACCATTTCACTTACCGGTTTCCAATCGTAGAGCAGTTTATTGTCGCGCTCAAACCACTCCTCAAGGTAGTTGATGTCGGTTGAACTAGCGACGACAAAGTTGCATTTGTGCTTACACAGGAAACCCAACAACCGACTCGCCAAATCTCGAGTTTGAGGAATGTCACCATCCACTGTGGATGAAGCCACTTTCCAAAGCGTGACGAAGCCGTCCTCGTCGATTTGTTCTGCCGGTACCTTAATATTTTCGACCAAGAGTTCCTGACTTTCCATAGCTATTTCCCACTCGACAATCCAAGGCTGTTGATTCAAAGTCGCTTCAGGCGATCCCCTTCAAGGGGTACCAAGTGTACTCGAACACAGGCAATCTGTTTAGTGCAAATGAGGTAAGTGGCGGGATTTAGCCCTTGAATACTCGCGAAAAATCGCTGTCACGCCATTGTTTTTGTCAAACCAACCAAAGAATGCGTGCAATTCCTGTTAGAATATGACTCATCTTTCCTCTTGACTGGCCGGAGAATCACAATGTCGTTCACCTGGAAATTGCTCTTCCTTTCTCTCGTTACGTTTCTTGTGAGCAACAGCTTTTTTGTTAACAGCAGCACTGCCGAGCAACCGATGGACTTGAGTTTGCGATATCAAATCGAATCGCTCGCTGGCAGCGGACGTTATCATCAGCTGCACAAAGAAGCCAAATGGAAACCTAGCGAGACAGCTGTCATCGTCTGTGACGTCTGGGATTCTCACCACTCGATCAATGCCGTTCGCCGAGTGCAAGAATTTGCCCCGCGGCTCAATGATTTGCTGAACAAGGCCCGAGCGACCGGCGCTACCATCATACACTCGCCTAGCGACTGCATGCCGGCCTACGAAAAACATCCCGCCAGAATTCGAGCGATGAATGTGAAGCCCCCATCCAAGCTGCCCCACGATATTCAATCGTGGTGTTCGGTGATTCCCGCCGAAGAAAATGGCGTGTACCCCATCGATCAATCGGACGGCGGCGAAGACGATGACCCCAAAGAGCACGCCGTGTGGGTCGCGAAGCTAAAGCAGGAAGGGCGCAATCCCGGCACACCTTGGCTGGCTCAAAACAGTCTTATCGAAATTGATTCCGGTAAAGACTTCATCAGTGACCGAGGCGATGAAGTTTGGAATATCCTCGAAGAACGCGGCATCAAGAACGTCGTTCTGACGGGCGTACATGTCAACATGTGCGTACTCGGCCGCCCATTTGGGCTTCGGCAAATGGCGAGAACGGGCAAACGCGTCGTGCTTGTCCGAGACATGACAGACACCATGTACAATCCGCAGCGATGGCCTTACGTCAGTCATTTTACTGGAACCGACTTAATCATCTCTCACATCGAAAGATTCGTTTGCCCAACGATAACTAGCGACCAGATTCTAGGTGGTAAACCTTTTCAATTTAAGGGCGACAAACGCCCACACTTAGCCATCGTCATTGGCGAACAAGAATACGAAACGAACGTAACATTGCCGGAATTCGCCAGCAATTATCTCGGGCAGATGTTCCGAGTCTCTTTTGTCCACGCCAGCCCAGATGATCGCGACGTCCTACCAGGCCTCGAGGTGCTGGACGAGGCCGATCTGGCGTTGATAAGTGTTCGCCGACGGACGCTCGCTCCCGACCAACTAGAGATTCTGCGACGCTTTGTCGCTGCCGGCAAACCCGTGGTGGGTATTCGAACGGCAAGCCATGCGTTCAGTTTACACGGCAAACCGGCTCCCGCAGGTAAGGCGCATTGGCCCGAATTCGACGCCCAGGTTTTTGGCGGAAACTATACCGGTCACTACGGTAACAATCTTGTCTCCACAGTCTCCGTCGTTAAAACAGCGCTGAAACACCCAGCCGTCCGCGACATCGCCCCCACGCAACCGTTCCGCCAAGGCGGTTCGCTATACAAGACGGCACCCTTGGCACCGGGAGCCAGAACCTTGCTCAGTGGCGCCATCGAAGGACAAAATGACGAGCCCATCGCCTGGACTTTCAAACGCCAGGACGGCGGACGATCGTTCTACACATCCCTGGGGCACAAAGACGATTTTAAGAATCCAGTGTTTGTTAGGCTATTGGTCAACAGCTTGCGTTGGGCGACAGATCTTCCCGCCACTGTAGTCCCGATTCACGACCCGACAACGCGATTCGGCAAACAGTGGACACTGATGCCCGTACCGCAATCTTGGCACGAGGCGACCGGCGAGGCATTCGAGGATTTCGTCGGCGTAGCTTGGTATCGCTGCTCGGTGCGATTGCCTAGCGACTGGATTGATCCCAAGGGACTTCACGTGGATGTGCCGTGTAAAGATTGCCAGGTGTGGTTCAATGGCAACAAGATGACGCCGAAGAATGGCCGTTTTGCAATCGACAACAACTGGATAGACGCGGACGACGCGAATCTGCTAGTGGTCCGACTTCCGCAAGGGAGGGGCGATCGCGGTTTCAAAACAGCCCCGAGAGTCTATTCCGGCTCGGAACAGCTGGAGCTCAACGGTCGCTGGCAATTTCGCGTCGGTGACTCTCCCGACTGGTCGAACATTCCGTTGCCAGCGCGTTACGGTACCTCACCGGATATCGTCTTTGAACCCTAGTCAAATCGCGTCACTTAGGCGAGTTGACTTCGCATCGAGCAGCGATTCGAGATCTTGTTATTCACCGCATCAGCCTATCGCTCCGCATATCAAAACCACAACTAGAGAGTTGCTTGAATGGATCTTTGCCTAACGGAATCCACAGCCGTCATCGTCGGTGGAGCTCAAGGAATTGGCCTAGCCATCGGAACTGCTTTTGCTCGTGAGGGCGCCCGCGTCGCTTTACTCGACTTGCGAGAATCCGTTCAGGATGTGGCGTCGAATTTGGCAATTGAGCACGGAATTACGGCAGCCGGTTTTGTGTGCGACGCGACGAGCTTGGATGATGTCCGGGCGACGATCGACGAAATCGCCGCGCATTTTAGCGGTCCGAAACACGTTGTTTATGCCGCCGGCTGCGGCTCGGGCAAATACGGTTTTCCGTACTGGAACATGGAACCCAGCGACTGGGCCAGAGTACTTGACGTCAACCTCATTGGGGCAGTCAACGTCGGCCATGCCTGCGCTCCTCATTTTGTCGAATCGAAATCCGGAACGATGCTGTTCATTTCGTCAGTAGCCGGTCAAATCGGTTCGCAAACCGATCCGCCGTACAGCGCGGCGAAAGCTGGGGTTATTAACTTCGCCCAATGCGCAGCCAAGGACCTTGCCGAGTACAACGTACGAGTCAACACGCTCTGCCCTGGCATGGTTAAAACGGAGATCAATCAATCCGTTTGGAAAGCCTGGTGCGCAGCCCAGCCCGCGGACCTAAAACTAACGTACGAAGAATGGGCCGGTGACAAAGTGAAAAAAGTGTCGCCATTAAAACGCTGGCAGACTCCCGAAGACATGGCCGAGCTAGCCGTCTTCCTCGCGTCGGAGCGCGCTAAAAACATCACCGGCCAGACGCTTAATGTCGACGGCGGACAGGTGATGCACTGGTAAATTCGCCGCGAAAGAAGGCTAACATGGATTATTCATGAGTAGAACTTAGCTCATTGCAAGTCGTTTGTGGACATGAGTTTGTCGCCAACTTTCCCAAAACACGGCGCAATAGTAACCCGACGCGTAAGCGAGGAAACTCGCCGGATTTCCTCGCTTACGCGTCGGGTTACGAATAATCCGGGCTAGCATGGAAAGCCCACCAGAGTACGAGTTGGGCAGTCCGAACGAACTACCCATCATCTTCGCCGGAGTGGCGGGCGGAATGGCGGCGTCGCGCTGAGTTTGTTTTTCCTTGCCTTGGTCACTTGCTGGCTGCCCACAACCAATGAGGATCACCGTCATGAAAATTAGGAAGTAACGCATCTTTCGAATCTTGCTGAGAGCATAGTATCTTGCTGAGAGCATAGTATCTTGCTTCGACGTTATTCTACCGAAATTCGATGGGCGGAGAGCAACTCTAATTGTTTTGCTCGCGCCATATCTCGAGGTGTAATCATTTCGCGGTCGAGCGGGACCGGCCCTTGCTCAAAATGGGTGATCGTCGTTTCGTAGGGTTGCCAATTCAAATCCCCGAGGCACACGAAATCGCCAAGTTTCTCACCACCCGAAGCGTCGCGGTACGCTTTATAGATGAGCTCCGAACAATAGATTTTTTCATCGTCCATCCGATAACGAACGTCGTACTCACGGCCGAGATACGTTTTGACATTCTTAATCATCGCGGGAATAAACTGTCTAAAATCTTCGCGCAAACGGTAAACAGCAAACCCTTGCTCGCGGCCACGCATGACAAATTCCCTCAGTGGGGTCTCCTCAACGCCCTCAAACGCTTCATAGACAACCCAATCTCCATCCCGTTTTGCGACGACGCCGCAATGCGAAAACGGCGACATCGTAGCCCCCTCAATCGCGACCACTAACTTCGACGGAGGCAGTGACTGAAACAAGACGTCACCTTCTTGAGGCGAATACCTCCAGTACGCAACAAAGGTCGGCGCGTAGAGCCACGACATTGCTCCAATTGCAAACGCACCACAAACGGCAAATGTCGCGATAAAAATCCGCCACTCGCGGCGATATCGAAGCGGCTTTGAAGTGCCCAACACGATCGCTTATTCTCCAATTACGTTTCGTGGCATGGAACTACCGTCGGTGTTCAACTATTCTCGCGAGAGGTCGTTCACAATGTTTATACCCTAACAACCCAGCTTAATTCGTAACCGGCACGGAAAAGTATTCCCGCACTCACCGCCACGACCATCCTAGCGACGCAATACGTGCATCACTTTCCGAGTCTTGAGGTCGACGTAGTAAAGTCCCTCAACCTCGTTCTTTACCTGCAACTGCGACTTGCCCTCGTCAAGTTGAAGCGAGGTAATAAAGCAATCTTGAACGTCCGTTTCCAGGTCTAAATCGTACTCGATAAGGTAGATCAAGGTCGACCAAAGTTTCTTTCCGTCTTGTCCTGAAATCGCTTCGACGTAGCCGCCATTCTGCTGTCCATTATCCGCTTTGTAATGCACGACCTGATATCGCACGCCAGCGTGTGAAACGGACGCGACGTCTTTTGGCGCCGAACGCTTCGCGTAAACGCTGGTCAATGGAACGCAAGAGCAGAGAATCCCGAATATCAATGCCGTTTTACCCATGTGGTCAATCCTTATGCATGCAGTGCCGAAAACATAGCTGTCCAACAATAGCGCTGTCCAACAATAGCGCTGTCCAACAATAGCGCTGTCCAACAATAGCGCTGTCCAACAATGACTTGACGATGTCGACGCCGAAAAGTTTCCTATTCCGACAAGATCACACCTAACGTCATTCTTGACAACACGTTGCAATGCGAGATTAGGGTTTACACCCGCACGATGTCGTCGATTCCGCGGGCAATGAAGGAGTCTTCGCCGGCGAGTAAGATGTGGTCGACACCACCGCCGCCGTTAAGGAGGTCGGGATCACCGTCATTGGTAATTACCCCCAGCAGACTATCGTCTCTGGTCAGAGTCCAAGCAGAAAGCAGCGCGTCGAACTGTGCAGTGTCTTGCTCGATTGCGGCCGCCGAACCAATGAGTGTGTCGACTCCTTGGTCGCCTCGGACGGCATCGTTTCCGGTACCGCCAACAAGTAAGTCCTCGCCTCGTTCTCCACGAACGGTGTCATTTCCGTCACCACCCAACACGACGTCGTTGTCGTAGCCGCCGAGCAACGTGTCGTTGCCCGCACCACCGAAGAGGAAATCGTCGCCGCCGCCTCCCAGGATCCGGTCGTTGCCGGGCCCACCGTCAGCGAAGTCGTTGCCTCCACCGAGACTGATTATGTCCTTACCTTCGCCACCAAAGACTCGATCGATGCCGGATCGTCCGCTAACATTGTCGTTACCGGCTCCGGCGTCGACAAAGTTATTGCCTTCACCCGTCAAGATCGTGTCATTGCCATCGTCGCCATAAAGCGAATTATCGCCACTTCCACCGGCCATCTGATCGCGACCGCCACCGCCCCGAAGAACAACTGGCATTGTCACGTTACCCGCTACCGAGAGAAGGTCACCGCTATCGCCACCGACGATGACCAGCTTGCCACCAACCGGCTCGCTAAACGGACCATAGCGCTCGTCGTTAACTCGCACCAGCACAGTGTCGCCACCGGCGGATGACACAACAATTCGATCGCGCCCCAGCGAACCACCAACGACCAAATCACCATCAACGATAATGACTCGGTTGACAAAAATGTCGTGAGTCGCAGTCGTCGTACCACCATCCTTATCGCTGACAGTCAAGGCAATCGTGTAGGTACCCGACTGTCCGTAGTTGTGCTCCAACGTCAGCGATTCCTCGGAAAGCGTCAACGTCTCCGTCTGTCCATCGCCAAAGTCGACCTCGTAGACCAAGCCGGCCTTGAGATCGGCGGGAGACGGTTCGTTTTGAGCAAACAAAGTGAGATCGAACGGCAAGCCCAGCAACTGCTGCGTTGGAGCATCGATCGCTGCCGCCGGAGCGACGTTCTCGATCGTAAACGCCGCTGTTGCCTTTACGGAATCGACATCGTTAAACGCTCGCGCTGTAATCTGCGAAGCGCGAGGGCCATCATCCGCGCCGAGAGCAATCAACTCGTCCCACGTCAACGTCAACGACGAACCGACGACGCCTTCCGCGAAACTGCCATCGCCATCGATGTCCCATTCATACTTAACTGCATCCTGGCCAGGTCGCAAATCCGCTGCCGCCTGCAAAGTCAGAGAATCACCTTCCGAAATCACGTACGGGCCACCTGCATCAGCTCGATAACGAAGCGAAATGTCATTGCCGTCGCCGCCCGCATAGGTAATCTGGAACACTCGATTCGATTGCAGATCCGGATTGAGTGGCGCTACTTCAAATGTTGTACCTTCGGGCAAGTTGGCGAACTCGCCCACGACTGGATCATCGCTGTCATTATCCAACAGCAGGATCTCTTGCCCTGGAGTCAGATCTACTTGATCGTGCACATGGAGTAGCAGTTCTGCCTCGGTCACATCGACGCGACCGTTCACAAGCAGTGGTTCGTGGCGATCACCCGACAGATTTGCTGCAAAGATTCCACCGGCATCGTACGACAGATCGCCGGTCTGAATGCGATTATCATCTTCGCCAGTGGAGGTAGTTCCGCCAGAATTGACAACGATGGGGGACGTCACGTTTTCACTTGCCACCAGCACGCCACCGTCACTTATCGTCACAGCTCCAGCGGCATTCACCGAATCGATCGCGCCCACATCGTAGTTCCCCGCGGACGCGACTTCGACGAATGTGACAATATCGCCTTCTGCCGTCGGTAACACAGCAATGCCTTCGCCCAAATCAACCTGCAGTTCGCCGCGAGCAGTAATACTTTCGACGCGAACTGAACCAGTCAGCTCCGGACGTTGCCCGTCTGCTGGCAGTTGGTATTCTACCGCAGTGATGTCAACGAAGACGTCCTCCGCGTCAACGACAACGCCCGTCGCGCCGTCCGCACTTACGGGTCGCAACTGCAGAGGATTGCCTACGGCCCCAACGCTGCCCGCTGGAGAATCGATTTGAATCGAACTCGATTCAATATACGCGTCGGGCGTTCCAATGATCTCACCCGTGGTGTTGCTGACAACCGTAACGCCCGCGGGATTATTGACATCCCCTTGGAAGACAATGCGGCCACCATTGGTGCTACTGATTGACACAACAGGGGTGTCGCCGCCAACGATAGCCAAATCGGATTCGTTGTGACCGGCGATCAGCGATAATTGCGGACCCGTAATATCGGACTGCATCAAGATATCGCCGATTAGCAGGTCGAAGGCCGACTCGTTTACGATCGTCACATTGCTGAAGCGATTACGCAAGTTGATATCGCCGTCGCCCTCGATCAAGCCATTTGGTGCGACGATACTAACATGCCCCATCGCGGCGTTTTGAATCGGCGAAATCGTCACGCGACCATTCTGCACATCCGCTTGAATGTTCCGTGCATTGACAACTCGCCCGTCGGTACCAATAACCACAATCGGATCATCACTCTGCGGACTTTGATTGCAGACGGTTTGGTGATTCGACGACTGATTGATCGTGCCGTTCATCGTGACCGTGTTCGTACTGGAGAAGATGCCACCAACGGTCGCCTCCTCGTTACTAAACAAGATCACTTCGATAATTGTGGTAACAATGCAAAGAATTTCTTTCAAGATCCAGCCCAGAAGTGGAATGTTGCTAAGCACACTCTTTACAGTCTCAATCGTCTCGACAATATAGTTCACGATCGTGTCACCTGTCGCATCGGACTCGCGCCCGTAGGTACCGGACGTCGTGGGCGAGAAGGCGGTGAGACTTACGTTCGGAGCATTCAGGGTAGCGCCGGCGTCGATGCAGATATCCGATTTCAAAATCAGGTTATTGTGGGCGTGTGTCTTCACAATTCCCGTCACACCTACGATTCTGGCAACTGCGATACTGTCGGTATCGACGTTGTCATGTCGAGAAACGATGTCGATCGCCTGACCGGCATAGACATCCGCGCCAGGTCGAACGAAGACCTTGGCTACGGAGATGGTGTCTAGGTACGAATTGGCTTTCGAGAGTGACCCCAACGCGTAGGTTTGAGAAAACGTCTCAACTTGCGCTCGCAATCTGATGACTTTGGCGTACAAGTTAACATTACCGGTAATTCCGTGAACCAGGGCGTTACTGGCGACCTCGACTTTTGTTACCGAGACAATTGTCGCTCGGGCTTCAGTTTCATTGCCACTAATCAGCGCCGCCGCATTGGCCTCCGTCTCGACATCGATATCCATGCTAGTCAGAGCTTCGCCGGTCACATGACGAAAAGCACAGACGAGTGAATTAGTATCGATAAGGGTGAAGGTTTCGTTGTTGATCGTGGTCTGAGCGGTGGCTCCAGAAATGGCAATTAACCCACCCTGTCCACTGGTTGTCTTTTGATTCAACAAACGCAAATCGGAGTTCGACGACAATTTCACATCGCGTCCCGAGTGCACCTCGGCAAGCCGTCCCACCGTTACATGACTGCGGTTAGTCAAAGTCGACGTCGACTTTGTCTTACCACCGGCAATCAGTGCAAATGCCTTTCCGTTTGCCGAACCATCAATTACGCTACCCGACTTTGTACGAATTAGCACGTCGCGTCCCGCCTCGATAATCGAATCCAAGCCGGTAAATGCCTTCGTATTTGTCACTGCAGTTGTCGTCGCAGTCGATCCGTTAATACCAATCAAAGCACCCGATGACGATTTCGCGGTCGCAATGGTAATCTTCGACGCTTCGAAACTGCCGGCCTCGTTATGATTGACGAAGCCTTGAATATTGACATCGTTACCCGCATCGATATCGACGCCGCCAGCTATAAAGGAATTAACCGTCGGCATCCAGATCGCCACAGCGTCTGACGATCCGACATCAATCACGCCAATACCATTTCCACGAGACTCGCCATTTGCCCACCCTAAAGCAACCGCTTTAATATCGACGTTACCAGCTGCAACGACGTCAGTCTGAGTATCGAGGAATGCCTGCACGTTCGGGCGCGCGTCGGCAATCGCCTCCGTTCCCTTGATCGAAATGACTCCCCCCACAGAGGCGTCGGTATCCGCATCGGCTTGGTAGTTGCCCACCGCCAAAACATTGAGGCTGCCTGTGTTCACATCGCTGTTGTCATTTACAAAACTACGGACAGTTCCCAGAGCAGTCGCGGTCGCATCGATAATACCTGCTACTAATCCGCCATAGGTATTCCCGTCCGACTTGGCGGTGGCATCTTGGAAGGATCGCGTCGTGATGTTGACATTTCCTCCGGCATTGGCGGTAACCGAGGTATTCAAGTACGCATCGATGCTCGCATTTGCATTTGCTTCCGCATCGGCACCGTTGCCTCCGATTAGCTGACCACTAGAAGCGACAGCTTCAGCTTGAGCTCCCTTCAGAATCACCGAACCGCCCGTCGTATAGTTATGCAGGCCAGTGACATTGATATTGCGACCGGCGGTGACACTGGCGCCGTTTCCGACATAGGCATCTAGAGTTGGAGTCGCGTCGGCATTGGCGTCGCTGATTCCGACCTGAATGACCCCTCCGCCAAATCCTTTAGCGTACGCATCCGCATCGGCCGAGGTCAGGCCCGAAACGCTGATATCTTGCCTGGCAATGACCGTTGAGTTGTCGGCGACAAAAGCCGCAACCGAGGGATCGGTATTCGCAGTCGCCCGCGTTCCAACTCCCGCGAGCACACCACCGGAAGCGGCCCACGTGTCCGCTTCCGAATTACTGTTCGCATCGGCCGTAATGGCGACACTACCAAGAGCATTAACCGTTCCCCCTACGAAGGCAGTGGTGTTTGTATCGGTGTCCGCGTCCGCGAATACGATACCAATGGCCAGAGCGATACCAATAGTCAAACCGTACGAATAACTGTCCGTGAAACTGTCTGACTCAGCATCGACAGTCACGTTCTGAGAAGCGTTAACCAACGCGCCGGTATTTATGTAGGCTCGAGTGTCCGCCTTGGTTTCAGAGTTGGCAAACGCGCCCGAACCGCCCAAGATCAAGAAGCTGGATGCCTCGGCGTCCGATTCGACATCGTTGTAAGACCGAGCGGCGACGTTTACGTTGTCGGCCTTGTTAATCGTTCCATCGATGTGCGCTCGAATTGAGCCGTTCGCTTCGCCGTTGACAATACTGGTTCCATAACCGCCAATCGCACCCGTTATCGCATTGGCATTGGACCGCGCCAAGTTATTCGCGCGGGCAACCGTATTGACGTCGCCTCCAGCACTCAATACTGCTTGACTGTGAACTAGTGACTCCACTCGCGGCGAGGCAAATGCTTTGGGAATTGCACCGTTACCCGTTGCGATTGCAAACGAAGGCGAGTCCGCGTGAGCGTCAGCGAACTTATTGATCGGCGAGCCGTTTGTCATATAGTTGTGATACGAACCGACGGAGATATCGCCAAATGACGTGCCGACGGTAGTGTTCATGCCAATATAGCTATTCACGTCGGGTTCGATCTTGGCCCGCGGCCAACTCAATCCCACGGTGCCACCACCGATGGTCAGTGCAAAAAGATCTGCATCGACTTCCGCTTCCGACAGAGCATTAACCGTGACGTGATTGATGGTGTTGACTGCCGCGCCAGTTCGAATCGAAGCATCCACGTCGTTGATTGCGTCGACGAAGGCAAAGTTGGCGATTATGCCGAATAACGCTCCCGCTATCGCGTCGACATGACCATGTAGATCAAGATTCGCGTCGGCTGTCACAATCAGATCGTTGACGCTGCCCACTGCGTCCTGTCCGATGTCGGCGTTACCGACAAAAGCGTGAGACGAACCATCGGCAGTGATCTTAGTAAATGATGCACCTGGAACGGCGAAACCGATCTG
>JBLHLE010000036.1:0-15468 GCA_047620805.1 Pirellulaceae bacterium | reverse complement strand
GAAAAAAGAAGTTTCCGGCAGCGGCCCGCTGGAGTTTGAACTTGCTGCGGGGACTTACAAAGTTTTGATTCAGCGGCGTGGTTTTGAACCGATCGAAGCCGAATACGATTTGGAAGCGGGCCAAATCGTGGAACACGATACTGCCTGGAAAGCGGTTGCCGGTGGAGGCGGACTGTCATCTCCAGGTGGAGGATTTTCACCCGGTGGAGGATTTTCACCCGGTAGTCCAATTGCCTCCAACAACGGCCGACTCGGACCGATCGCCACTCCTCTGCGAGGATTTAACGGTTGGTATCAAGACTTTGGACGAGCAACTAAAGATGCCAAGCTCGAAAAGAAAGATATCTTGCTCGTCTTCGCTAGTATCGATTCTGAAGACCAAAAAACAGAGGCAATGATCAGCGATGTCTATGGCTCGGACGTTTTCGGCTCACAGGTCTTGGCCGACTTTGTGCCGGTGATTGTGGATTATCCCATCAGCGAAGACGGTATCAGTAAGTTGTTGGACTTTGCGGCCAACCAAGCGCTGATTCAGCGATTCATGATCAGTCCTCGCGATTTTCCCACTCAAGTTCTCGTCGATGTTGGCGGCAACCCCTACGCTGTTCATCGAGGCGATATGTCCTCGAACCCAACAACGTATGCCGCAGCGATGATGACGGCGAAAGGCGAGCGACAAAATCGTGACGACCTTTTCTCTGCAACGCAAGACGGCAGCGACGCGGAGCGGCTGGGAAATGCTGGTAAAGCCCTCGATTGGCTGTCCAAAAGCAAGCTGGAGCGATTCTATCCCGCCCATGTTGGGAATTGGATGGCGCTGGCGCGTCGTGTTGATCCCAACAACGCAGACGGAGAATACGAAAAGTTCTTCGAGGCCGATTGGTATGGAAGACTCCACACCGCCCTGACCAACGACCCTAGCCAAATTCAGAAACTGATGACTGACCTTCAGCAATGGAGTAGTCAGAAGAAATTCTCAGACCCCGATCGAGCGGTCCGCATGCTGCTCAACGGCGCCCAAGTCATGTTCCAATCCGGAGATATTGATGGGGGAACGAAGATGCTTGAATTCGGTCTGGCATATTCTCCCAACGATCCCAAACTGCAAGCCGCCCTCAAAGGCGCTCGATCGATGGTTGAATACCGCAATGTAATCAGTTCTGGAACTGGATTTATCGTTGCCCCCGGTTACATCATGACCAACAACCACGTGATCGATGGTCCCGGTAGCGTTGTGATTCAGATCGGGAGCGCGAGAGTTCCAGCTCAGATCATCGCCACGGATCCGCGAATCGATATGGCGATTTTGAAAGTGGATCCAAAAGCCATCAATCGAACGCCGTTGGCTGTGGCAACCGCGGGAACCGGTCGTGGTTCGAAAGTTGCCGCCTTCGGTTACCCGCTGACAACTCAGGTCGGCGCTGGCCTTAAACAAACTCAGGGATCAATTAGCGGTTTGCCCGACGCGAGTAATGAAGGCATGCTACTGCTCGACCTGCGGATTAACTCGGGCAATAGCGGTGGACCGTTGTGCAGCGAAATGGGGCACGTGGTTGGCATGATCACGGCCAAGACGCGACAGTTCAAGGAGGGAGTCGATACCTATGGTATGGCCGTTCCCGCCACTGAGCTGCTACCGTTTCTACAAAAGCACGTACCGCAGTACACTCCCAAGGATGTTTCAAAGGCTACCAAGCTGGGATTTGACGAAATCGACACCATCGTGAGTGAGTCGGTTTTGCTGATTCTTAAAGTGCGAGAGTAAGTGCGACTGCGGGAAAATTCACGACGAAGTTCAAAAGGCTGTCGCAAGTTGACTCGGCGGTGGCTGTCGTAATTGCGATATTTGCCGTGAACTATCTAATTTGACTGGCGATTTTTTACCCGTCGCGTTGGCCTGATTTGTTGTAAAGTGCTCTGTCGACACGTCTTGCGAGTTATGTAATTCACTATTACGCAACTTTTACATTTTCCTGACACGCAATAATCACCAGCTCCTCCGATACTTATTACAATTCTGTGCTCGCAAGATGGCCTAGTCGGTCGTTTGGACGAAATGGGAATTGGAATACCAAAGTGCAATACCGAATAGGAGCACAGATTATGGCATCCGTGACAGGTGATTCGCAGGTGGGTATGCCTGTTGATGAAACAACTCAACGACCCAACCGCCCGCAACCGATTGCGGACGAGCTGGTCGAAAACTCCGTCGCAGCTCCCGAAACGGAAGTTGCGGATCCGCAGACTTCCGAGGAAGAGAGCGGACAACACGAGTCGACCGCAGTTGAGCCGCGACACCATCGTCGCCACTACGCAGTCTCCGAATACAACTGGATGGCGATCATTTGGATTTCGCTAATCCACATCGGCATGTTGGCCGCTCCGTTCACGTTTACGTGGGCCGGACTCGGAATGCTGATCTTCTTCCATTGGTTGAACGGCAGCATCGGCATATGTTTGGGCTTCCACCGTCTGCTGACTCACGGAAGCTTTAAGACCAATTCATTCGTCCGTTATTCGTTGGCCTTCATTGGCGGTTTGGCTGGCGAAGGTGGAGCGATCGATTGGGTTGCTAACCACCGCAAACATCACGCCCATAGCGACAAAGACGACGACCCCCACTCGCCTCGCGATGGTGGTTGGTGGAGCCACGTTTTCTGGTTGGCCTATCAACTGCCTTCCAAAGCGCACCAAGCTCACTTGAAGCGTTGGGCTCCTGATCTTTACAAAGATAACGGTATGCGATTGATCAATGCTTGGTTCTTGCCCATCCACTTAATCCTTGGCGCAACGGCGACGGGAATCGGCTGGTATATCGGCGGTCGGGAATTGGGCATTTCGCTGTTGGTATGGGGCGTCTTCCTGCGACTGGTCCTCGTCCTGCACACAACCTGGTTTGTTAACTCGGCCAGCCACATCTGGGGTTACACAAATTACAAAACAACTGATGACAGCAAGAATCTGTGGTGGGTTGCTCTGATTGCTTACGGCGAAGGTTGGCACAACAATCACCACGCCTATCCCAGCATGGCCAATCACGGTCACAAATGGTGGGAATTCGACACCACGTTTTGGGCCATTAAATTCATGAAGATGACAGGCTTGGCCTGGAATGTTGTCGACTATAAGACTCGCAATGAATCGACGCCTCAGTAAGTTCGGCTGACAATTTTGATCTAACGACAAGGGCCGGGTTTCCGGCCCTTGTTTGTTTCTTGAGTGTCGGAAGAAAGGTCGAAGATAAAAAAGTGCACTCGAAATTCAATCCTCTTGGGAGAACTCCATGACTAACGCGGGACAAGAACCCAGTGGCGACCTAGTATTGCGTACCTTGGCGATGCCTGCTGACACCAATCCCAACGGGGATATTTTCGGCGGCTGGATTATGTCGCAAATGGATATCGGCGGCGCGATTCTTGCGAAGGAAATCGCAGTCGGACGAGTTGTTACGGTCGCGGTTAATGGAATGAGCTTTCACCGGCCAGTAAAGGTGGGGCAAGTGGTCTGCTGCTACGGCAAATGCATTCGCATCGGCACGACGTCAATGACGATCAAGCTAGAGGTGTGGGTGAAGCCCGTTCTTCAGGACTCACGGGAGAAACGCTACTGCGTTACGGAGGCGGAATTCACCTATGTCGCGATCGACGAGGAAGGAAAGCCGCGAAGCGTTCGGACTGCAGAGTAGCACTGACGGGCTAGTGCTCGGAATTTGATTTCAATCTCCGCTTCCATTCGGTTTCGAGTTTTGGGTCGCGTGCCACGAGGAACCAATAGCTGGCGATACCGGCGACCCAGAGGAAGCCGAAGCCGCCAAAAGCGGGTGCTTAGATGCTTGAGGCTATGGTAGCCAACGAACCAATGGACTAATACCGTTGACAGATAGGCGATACTGCCCGCCACCATCAATTCCCACCACAGCCGCGCTTGCCCTCGTCGAAATCCCCACTATTCAGGCTCATCGCCGTTTGGTCCGGCAACGAACTGATACCCGGCGTCGCGGATCGTGAGGAAGTGCTTGGGGTCGGCGGCGTCGACTTCGAACAGCTTCCGCAGGCGACGGATAAATTGGTCCGGCGCGCGAGTGTGTAAGTGACCTGGCAGCTCCCAAACTTTTTCCAGTAACTCTTGACGCGGAATCACTCGGCCTTCGTTGTCGATGAAGTACTGGATCAATTTCAGTTCGAGAGGAGTTAAACGGACAGTCCGGTCCTCGACCTCAAATTCAAATCGCTCGAAGTTGATTGTGAATTGGGCGAATTGATAATTCTGGCGTTGCTGGACGGTTCTGGGACCCGTTTGAACCGGCCCCATCACGAGCAGATTCTTTACGCGACTTAGCAACTCATCGAGTTCAAATGGTTTGGTTAGATATTGATTTGCGCCGACATCGAATCCTCGCGTTCTATCTTCGACGAGCGTACGGGCACTTAACAGTAAGATAGGCATCACATTGCCAGCGTCTCGCAGCGATTCGCAGACGTCGTATCCGCTCATGCCCGGAAGCATCAGGTCCAGGATGATCAAGTCGACTTGATCAGCCCCGTCGTTGACGTGGCGGAGGGCGGACGGACCATCGCCGACGGTGGTGACTCGATACCCTTCGGCTTCCAAATTGAATTTGATACCAACAGCGAGATGCTCTTCGTCTTCGACAATTAGAATACGTTTTGCATCTTCAGTTCGATTGTTCATCCACAAGCTCCTGCCGCGCAACTTGCTGCTGCGGATCTACTTTCTGATCCGGGCTTTCACCTTCATCGGACGATTGTTTTGACCCGGTATCCGTTTCCGGGTTTGTAGGTTGCCGTGCCAATTCGCCGGGAAGGATGACCTCGAAAACTGTCCCCTGCCCCTCCGAACGATCTTGTACCTGAATTTTGCCCTTCATTCGGTAGACCAGATTCCGCACGATATACAGTCCCAATCCGGTGCCCGGTTTCTCTCGCTCAAGTTCCGAACCGAGCCGAACGAATCTTCCAAAGATCTTGCGTCGAAGTTGAAGCGGTATTCCATGGCCGTTGTCAGCCACGCGTACCACGACTCGGCCCGCTGCCTCTGAACCGAGTTCAATTTCGACGGCCGGTTCATTATCGGCGTATTTGACCGCGTTGTCGATGAGGTTGCGGAATATCATGTCCACATCCACTCGTCGCGCTTTGACGGTACACGGCTGCAATTTTAGCTTGACCGTTTCCTGAGGGACGCGATATCGCATACAGACCGACTCGCTGCAGTCTCGCAAAAGTTGCGAAAGCTCGATCGTTTCAAATTCGTCCGGTGCGGCTCCGCGTTCCATGCGAGCGGCATCGAGCAGGTGGTTAATAAGTTCGTCCAGCCGCTCCACGTCTTCCAGCATCGATCGGTAGAAAGCCTGCCGCTCCTGGGGGCTGAGCTCGCGACGTTTGATCGTCTGCAAATACAGCTTCAGCGACGCAATCGGAGATTTGAGTTCGTGAGTCACGCTATCGATGAAGTTGGATTGGCGGCGATTAAGGTTGATCGCCTTAATCGACAACGTCAGGTACATCACCACGCCCACGAGGATGAACACAAAGAACGCACTACCGATCGCAAGAAATGTCCAATAGAGCGACGGATTGTTTTTCCCAAACAAGCCCCAAACATTCACCAATACCCAGCCTATCGTCAGTACGACGACGACGACGATCATCACGACGCCTAGCGCGATTGGGAGTTTGAGTGATCGTCGTTCGAACATGACAGGTCGCAATGTAAGTGAATTGACGGGTGTTTGGAGTCGCGGCTTGAGCAGTCACCGCGTTTTCGCAGCGCAGCTTCGCAACGCAGTTCTCGCTACGTGCGGAACATCTATTATAGACATTTTCGCATAGCCGCGGGGCGAGTTTAATCCCCCTTATGTTCCGGATTCGGCGGCAATTATTTGAAAACAGGGCCAAAGAGGATTCCCGATTTGCCGATCAACTCCCAAACACGGCGACAAAAATACCCCAATTCCCCTGGTTGGCAAACGTCTCATCGTTCACCGCTGCCTGGCAATGTGGCCCGACGAAGGAAAGAAAAAGCAGTCGGAAGCGGAATTGCGAGAATTCCGCCAGAGGTTGTGGGCCGCGCATCTCGGAGCTGCCTGGACGAAGGAGCATGGCAACTGAATCCAGGATCTCAAGAATGTGTGGAGCGTGTTAGTGAGGCGGCTACCGCAAAAATTTTACGGTTTTCACTCCGGCTTGCGGAATCCCGAAGATGGCCATCTACTTCAATGGCCCATCGAAACAGATGGCGATGGAAAATTCGGCTTTGTCACCGACTTCATCGCTGACTTTCCCGCCGCTGACTTTCCCGCCGCTGGCTCGAGCCAGAAATGGATGTGGCAAGGTACCGCCAACACGATTTCTCAAATGCCGTTAATTTCGAAGGTGCCGGAGTCGCGGAGCTACTGCCCTTAAGACGGGTATTAAGCAAACTTTGGGACGGCAATTCTAGAGGAACAGCCTGGCGCTGATGCGGACACCGTGGACAAACTGTGAAAGAGCAATGGCCCACCCCGTTTTTTCTTTCAGGTCGTCGATCGTCGTGTGGTCGATGTCCCAGCTACCATTGCGATCCAAGCATTCGATTGCTTCTTGTCGACTTGTGAAGGCAGGGATCTGTTTGTTCAAACAAGTCACTTTGAACATCTCGACCATCTCGGGACCGAGTTGACAGACGCTGAAACTGATGGATCTCTGTTTCGCCTGATGTTGAATGGTGAGTAGCAAGCTAAGGAATCGAGATGACACGTGGCGGATCGATTCTTGACAATCGAGTACGACTGCCCGTGAGTCGTCGAGAAGTCCTACGATTCGTTCGACAATTAAGTCGGTAACATTGTCGTCCATAAGGGTCTTCGTTAGCAGGCGAATGGTGAGGACGCCATCTTCGATGCTTGTCTCAAAAATCCCGTCTTGATTCTCGTCTGATTGTATTCGTTCTTTTAACATGCCTAATCTCTACCTTGTGCTGAGTTAGTCCAAGATTTCACTTGCTTTTGAGATGCAGTTCTCGGACATTTCATTTGTTCGTTCTTATCGCTTCTGTTCTCTTTATTCGTGTGAATGATCTACCAGCTCAGTTAGAATCAAGTGAAATACAGGTTAAGGACATGTTAAGATGTCGGGCCGCGAAATTGGCTTGTTGAAAACCACTCAGCTATAAGCACTTAAGACAAATGGTAAATTTCCGCTTTGGGATGAATTCTGTGAAATCTCTCCAACTCTCCACGACTTTGCCGCTAGTTCTATTCGGTTTTGGACTGATCCTGTCTCAAGTCGTCAGCGCCGAAGGTACTCGAACGAAGATTAGTGTCGTCAGTTCCATCGATAAAACGAAGCAGCCGTGCTACATCATTCTTCCAACCAACTACGAAAATGACGATGCACAACGCCCGCTGGTCGTTTCTTTGCACTCGTGGAGCGCCGACTTCGAGCAACGCAATAAAGAACTGGAAGCGGAAGCGGATCGTTTCGGATGGATCTATTTGTTTCCAAACTTTAGTGGAGTCAATAAGCAGCCGGATGCATGCGGTTCGCTGAAAGCTCAGCAAGACATCATTGACGCCGTCGCGTGGGCGAAGGAAACGCAACGGGTGGATCCGTCGCGAATTTACCTCACCGGGACTTCCGGTGGCGGTCACATGACGATGCTCATGGCCGGACGATATCCGGATGTCTGGGCGGCAGCGAGCGCATGGGTCGGCATTAGTGACCTCGCAGCCTGGCACGCGAAGCACAAAGATAGTCGCTACGGAGCGATGATGAGAGCCTCATGCAGCGGCGCACCAGGTGACAATGAGGCAGTCGATAAGCAGTACATTATGCGCTCGCCTCTGACGTACCTCGCCGCAGCTAAGGATTTGCCGCTAGAATTGGCCGCCGGAATACACGACGGTTACACGGGCTCTGTCCCCATTAGTCATAGCCTCAACGCATTCAACATGATCGCCCTCGCGCGAAACGACTCGACAATTTCCGCTGAGGAGATCTTGCAACTCAGCCAGAAGAATGGCCGGTTAGCTAAACCGACAAAAAGCGACCAAGTCGTCGACGAATCATACGGTCGCCAGATCCACTTGCGACGCCAGACCGGTCCGGTTCGAGTCACCATCTTTGAAGGTGGGCACGAGGGGATTGCGAAAGCAACGGTCGCGTGGTTGTCCCAGCACACTAAGTTGGCGAAATTGGAAGCAGCGAAATGATGTAACTGTTCCCACACTGCGCTCGGCAGAATCGAGATTTTCTAAGGTGATTTTCCAACGCGAAGTCGCGGTCGATTCCTGCGGAATTGGGCTGACAGACAGGGTCTTTTGACATGCTGTTTTGACATGCTGTTTTGACATGCTGTTTTGACATGCTGTTTTGCGATGCTGTTTTGCGATGCTGTTTTGACGCGGTAAGTGGTGCCAACTTCGAGCTGCAGCGATCTATAATCAGCAAAATTGGTTACGCAGACTTCGTAATCTGCCATAACTCTATTTGATGCAAGAAAATCGTACCCTAGAGTTCAGATTTCCCTTGAAAAAATAGGGTATATGGGGAACGATGTACCTTATGGCTCATGCATTGGCGGAGTTAATACAGTCTTCGGTCGGTTCCGACCAATTTGTCTACATTTCGGGGAGAACGATGAATCGCCCAATTCGAATCGTAGCGCTACTGCTCATCGCGACTTTCGTTTGCGTGTTTCAGTCGACGTTTGCGGACGCTCAACAGCCCAACAAAGACACACTGATTCGAACGCTTAAAACGGGAATCGAATCGTCCAAGCAACGGTCCATCGACCAGCTCGAGAGCCTCGGGGATGACCCGCTGGTGTTGGAAGTGTTGTTAACCGTGTTGAAGCGAGAGAGTCTGACAACGTCCAGCGACAGTAAATTTCGGATGCTCCAGATATTGGGCGCGCATGCTGACAATCCAGAAGTGGTTGCCGTTCTCGAGAATTTCCTCGGGGCCAAGAATCATAAGCTGGTCATGGTTGCCGTCGATTCGCTCACAAAAATTGGATCGATTGATTCGTTGAGCAAGATCGAGGCGTTGACTGCCAATCCAAGTTACGACGACGTTTACGGATTTCGAAAATGCGTAATTCAGGCGGTCTTGCAGTTGAAAGACAAGCGTTCAGTCGTTTTTGCGGTCAAGCAGCTGGCAGGTTTGAAAGGCCAGCTTGAATTCGACATCGCCCGCTATTTAAACCACATAAGTTTGCAGCCTTTCGCGGGCAATGCGGATAAGTGGAAAACTTGGTTTCGAGACAACCACGCGGACTTCAACTTTGAAGAAAACTCGCAGCCATATTCGCTGAGTGGTAAGCCTCCCGAGGACTTCGTGTGGCCCAAAGATACGGCGAAGTTTTTCGGGATCTATATCTATGCCAAGCGTTTGCTCTTCGTGGTCGATACTTCGAGCAGCATGGGGAGCAATGTTGGTGGACAAACGCGATTGGAGCTGGCGAAGCGGGAGTTGGTCAAGGCGATTAAGGGACTGCCTAGCGACTCGCACTTCGGCATCGTGGCCTACAACACGACCGTGAAAACGTGGGGACGCGACTTGAAGGAAGCGAACATCAACAACCGCGAGGCTGCCGTAAAGTGGGTCGAAGACTTAGCGATGGGTAAAGGGACTGCATCTTACGACGCCATCGATCGCGCAATGGATATCGACGGTAACACGGAAGCCATCTTCTTTCTTAGCGATGGTGCTCCTTCCAAAGGGAAGATCACCGATAAGAACGAAATTGTCGCGACGCTCACCAAGAAGAATTTCTTCCGCCGAATCGCCTTCTATACGATTGGAATCGGCATTGCCGGTGGAGACACGGAGGGCATGATGCGACAATTGGCCGAGAAAAATAGCGGTGCTTACGAGGGAGTAAATCAGTAAAGGACGGTTGAGCGTACTTGCTGATTCCCTACATAAATCGATACGGCTACCACGGTGTCAAAAGAGATTGAATGATGAAATCTAGGATTCGCTGGATCTTGTGTTTTACTATCGCTTGTACTTCCCCGCTTTTTATCGGCTGTGGAGGTGGTGAATCCGAGGTCGTCGAAAATGAGCGGGAAGTATTGCCCGATCCTGTTCCTGAACCTGCCTCCGAACCCGAACCTGCCTCCGAACCCGAACCCGAACCTGCCCCCGAAACGGAGCCCGAAGTCGCTCCCGAACCGGCGGTTGCCGCTCTCCCTCCTCGCAGTAAGAGGAATAAGGCTCGGTTAGAGAACCAGGAAACAGCGGTAGAGTCCGTTGAGCCCGCTCAACCCGTCGACGCAGTTCCCACCGCTGCCGACGCCATCGCCGAAATCGAGCAAGTGGGAGGGCGAGTGATCAAGGACACGGGGACCAATGCGGTAACTCGTGTGTTCCTGAACCGCAGCCAAGCGACTGACGAAACCATTTTGATGCTCAAATACTTGCCCGGCGTCGAAGTGGTTAATTTGACGGGGGCCAAAATCACGGATGCGGCCGTCGAACATCTTCAAGCCATGCCGAATCTGAAACGGCTCTATCCCGCTAATTCAGGTTTGACGGACGCCGCGCTGACTCAACTCGAATTGGGCGGCGAAATTCAAGTCATGCGTTGATGAATAAGGATGCCGCGCCGTCTTTGTCCCGGCGATCCGCGTCAACGAGCGTTTCGCAATCGCGGGGGTTGCTTCCGTAGGGGCAGGAAGAATGTTAATCTAATTGACGTCGTAAATTCGTGGGTAGCTGTGTCCGGTTTCGCGGACGCATTGTATTCCCGATATTCCCGATATTTGCGATTAGATCCACTCGCCCGTCCCTCGTCTGCATATTGGCCATTCCAGTCTTTTCCTTTCCGCTAGGTTTCACAACGTGGATGACTCGGCATCTCCAACACACGAACACAATCGACGAGCATGGGATTCGATGGTCCGCCAGAAAAAGCGGTTCACGCACCCAGTGAACGACGAAGACTTCGCCGACCCGTTGAAGAATGTCGATGGGTTGGGTTGGTTGGGCGGAAACATCGAAGGCAAGAATCTGTTGTGTCTGGCGGCGGGTGGAGGACGGCAAAGCGCGCTTTACGCAAAGGCAGGTGCGAAAGTTACCGTCGTTGATATCAGTCCGGAAATGTTGCAAATCGATCGAGAAGTTGCCAAGCAGAGGCAGCTGGATGTGACGACGGTCGAGGCTTCGATGGATTTCATGCCGATGTTCAACGCCGGTCAATTCGACGTGGTAATCCATCCCGTCAGTAGTTGCTATATTCCCCAGATCGGCAAGATGTACAGCGAGGTTGCACGAGTAACCGCTCCCGGTGGGCTGTACATTAGTCAGCACAAGAGCCCCACCAGTTTGCAGGCTGATATAGTGCGTTCCCATGGTGGTTATGAACTGTTAGAACCGTATTATCGAACGGGCCCACTTCCCGCAGTTGTCGGCAGTCGACATCGGGAGGAAGGAACGTTAGAGTTCTTGCATCGGTGGGAACAATTGTTGGGGGAGATGTGCCGAGCGGGGTTTGTGATCGAAGACTTGGTGGAGCCACGACACGCCGAGGTCGACGCGAAGCTGAACAGCTTTGCCGACAGGAGCCAATTCGTGGCACCCTACGTTCGAATCAAAGCGCGCAGGAAGAACGTGAAGTCGACCGGCGACAAAGTCGATGGCAGCATTTGGTTGCCGTAGAACCGAATCATTCAGTCCGAATCATTCAGTCCGAATCAACCAGTCCGAATCAACCAGTCCGAATCAACCAGTCCGAATGATCCAGTCCGAATGATCCAGTCCGATTGGCTCAAAGGCAATTCTAAAGCCGGAATATTACTACGAAGATTGGAATATCGTTATGGATAGTGCCCCCAGCGTCGCGTTCGAACAAGCAATTGAGTTGCTCGAGGCCGAGGGTCTGGATGCCGCGATTAGTTTTCTTGTGGAGAAGACTGCGGAGGCTGTTGCCGAATTTGGAGAACAGAGTCCACAGGCCGCTCGCGCTCACAATGACGAAGGCTTCTTCTGTCTGCAAATGGGAGAGCTCGACCTGGCTGAACAGCATTTCGCCGCCGCCAGTGAAGGTCCCTTTCCCCTCGATGTGACGGATCAAGCCGATCGGCTTTCCTACCAGCTGAATCACGGCTTTGTTCTGGACCTACTTGGGCGACGAGATGAGTCTGGCGAAATCCTCCATGAAAACCTCCGGTGTCGCGCCGTGCTTTATGGTTCGGATCATCCCGGTTACGCCCACGGACTCGACGCCCTCTGCGCCTATTACCTCGGCGGGAGACAATGGGAAGAACTTCTTGAGTGTTCTCAGCAAGCCGCGGCAATTCATATCAATCGCGAGGAGCTTTTGGGCGCGGTTGTTGATTCTGTTCTGGCTCATGCAATGCTCAACAGCGAACAGCCTTTCGAGACGTTGCAGGGAGAATTTCCTTCGAATATCGAGCCGAATGAAGTTTTTCTCGATATGCTTGGTCGAGCCATGCAACTGGAGCTTGCCGATGGGCGAGAATTGATGGACAAGATGCTCGCCTTCGCCGCCGAAAAATACGGTCGCCAGGATCAGATGCGAGTCAATGTGCTGATGGCCACTGCCAATATGGAAGACGACGCCGAGGCTGGGACGGACCATCAGCGTCGAATCGCCGCGGTTACCGAGGCCGCTGCAATCTACAGCGAATTGGGAATGGACGAGGATGCGACCGATGCCCTGTTGGGGGTCGCGATGGCGCAGGGCGACGCCGGGCTAGACGAGGAAGCAATCAACACATACCACGACGTGATGGACCGCAGTCGCGAATTCGGAGACATGTCGATGGTCGCTCGCACACAGCGCAATTACGGTGTCTACTTGTCCGAGATCAATTCCGATAAAGCCGAGGTGAATCTCCGCCAAGCTATCGAAGTCGCCTTGGAGTCGGGCGATACCGAAATCATCGCCCGCTGCCAAATAGCGCTAGGAGTGTTCTTGCAGCACGCCGGTAATAGCGAAGACGCCAAACAACTCCTCATTGATGGAATGGCAGGCATCGACCGCGGTCACCCGGATGCTATGTGCGCTTCGGGGCATCTTGACTCTATGGAAAGTGGCGGCGACTGTGGTTGCTCTCACGACCGCGAAGAAGAAGCCGACCCCATGGCCGACACATTCCGCAAAATCGCCATGTCGATCGTCGATCCGGACCTCGTCGAAGATGTTCGGATGAAGTTCGTCGACGGCGAACCCGGCGTTGATGTGACCCTGCGACGCGAACTCAATGACGGTGAACTGCAATTGGTGAACGACTCGTTGGATAAAGCGGTGCAAGAGTTCCGCCGCTTTGCCCTCGAGAACTAAAGGTGCGATCGTGGACTACGAAGTTTGTGAATTCTGTGGTGCGGACCTTCCCGAAGATGCCGAGTTCTGCCGTAAATGCGGAGCTTCCGACGAAGCGGGCTGGAGTGACGATTCAGAATACTATGACGACGATGATGAGTTCGACGATGATGAGTTCGACGACGACGGTGAAGACGATGATGAGTTCGACGACGACGGTGAAGACGATGATGAGTACGACGACGACGGTGAAGACGACGACGATGACGACGACTTCGAATACGATGAATACATTAGTCGAGAATTCCCTGATCACTCGGCCTCGCCAGCGTCGAGCCTAAGACTAAACTTTGTTGGGATCGTGGCGTTGATTTTAGTCGTTGCCTTTCTGTTGCCGTATATCTTCTCGCTCCTGTCGCTGTTTTAGACGCTTTGGTCGGGTCTGAGCATTGCCCGCTGCTTAATTGGTCGCGGAATCGCATCGTAACGATGAGCTGCTTGTAGTCGGCTTGGGATTGCCGAAAACCAGTTGATCTATCAAAATTAAGTAGATCTGAAAAAAAACTAGGTAGATCTGGCTTAACTCCCTCCCCTGCCTCGCACACCCCCAATGACCTGGAGCGTTCAATGCGTCTGCTATACGTCTGTCTATTCTTCTGCCCCCTGTTGTTGGCAAACGAAATTGAGGCACAAGAATACAATCCGCCGATTGCGAAGGCGTCGAATGAGGGGAAGTCGGCGATAGCGGGATTTCGAATACCGCAAGGGATGAAGGCAAACTTATTCGCCGCCGAACCGCTGGTGGCGAATCCCGTTGCATTTTGCATCGACGAGCAAGGTCGGGTTTTCGTTGCCGAAACATTTCGCCAAAAGAACGGAGTGGTCGACAATCGAGACCACATGGATTGGCTCGAAGATGATCTCGCCGCTCAAACGGTAAGTGATCGACTGGCGATGTTTCGCAAGCATCTCGGTGACAAGTTCGAATCTTACCGGACAGAGCACGATCGCATTCGCGTGCTTGTCGATAGCAACGGCGATGGTGTCGCGGACAAGGCGACGGTATTTGCCGATGGTTTTTCTGCAGCGGTTGTCGGTACCGGCGCCGGTGTGTTAGTGCGACGTGGAGATGTCTTTTACACTTGCATTCCGGATCTCTGGCGGATGCGCGACAACGACGGGGACGGTCGTGCGGATGTTCGCGAGTCGCTGCACGAAGGTTATGGGGTACGCGTCGCTTTTCGCGGCCACGATATGCACGGCTTGATAATGGGACCCGACGGCCGCATTTACTTCAGCATTGGGGACCGTGGTTACAACGTGATTAGTAAAGAAGGTCAGCGCTTCAAGCGGCCGGATACGGGAGCAGTCTTCCGCTGCAATACAGATGGCACCGAGCTAGAAGTATTCTGTTACGGATTGCGCAATCCACAAGAGTTGGCATTTGACGACTACGGCAATCTGTTCACAGGCGATAACAATTCGGACAGTGGCGACAAAGCTCGCTGGGTCTATTTGGTAGAAGGTGGCGACACGGGATGGCGAATGTACTTTCAATACCTCAGCGACCGTGGTCCGTGGAATCGCGAGAAGTTGTGGTACCCGCAGTTTGCCGGCCAGGCGGCTTACATCGTGCCACCCATCGCCAACCTCGGCGACGGGCCGTCTGGATTGGTTTATTATCCGGGCATTGGTTTACCGAAAAAGTATGACGGTCACTTCTTTATGTGTGATTTCAGGGGCACGCCTAACAATAGTGGTGTGCGGTCGTTTGCTGTGGAGCCCCAGGGCGCTACGTTTAGGTTAGTCGATTCGCACGAATTTATCTGGTCGATCCTGGGAACCGACGTCGACTTCGACTACGACGGCAACGTCTATGTAAGCGACTGGGTGAACGGCTGGAATGGACTTGGTAAGGGGCGGATTTATCGTTTCGCACACGAGGCGGCCGCTGAAGCTCAAGCTTCCGGCGCAGCCGTGTTGATGCGAGAGGGATTTGAGAAACGCTCGGCGGAGGAACTGGTCAAGTTATTGCATCACCGCGATCGACGCGTGCGTTTGGAAGCTCAGTTTGCGCTCGTCGACAAAAAGCAACTGAATCGACTCGCCGAAGTGACTCGGAGCGACGAGAATTTATTCGCCAGGCTGCATGCAATTTGGGGTGTCGGTCAGTTGTCT
>JBLHLE010000035.1:0-15470 GCA_047620805.1 Pirellulaceae bacterium | reverse complement strand
CACCGGCAATTAGCTGCCCTTTTGGAGTGAATTCGACGTGCATGATTCCCGTCGACAATCCTTCGCGAAATGGATAGCACGCACCTTGCCAGACTCCGTTGACTTCTTCGGTCGTCGCTCGCATGATGACGCTCAACGTGTAGTCACCGACAAAGATCTGATCGTCGAACGGGCCAAACTTTCCTTTGGTGCGATTGAGGCGGAATCCCGATATCGAGCGGCCCATTTTTATGTAGGGGAAAATAACCGCGGGAGGCACCAATTCTTTCACTCGCTTTTTCTCAACGACAATTCGCGAATTCGACTCGGGCGCTACAGCTGGTGCGTCCATGCCGACTGCGTATGGATACCAATTGTAACTAGCTGGGTGCCCTAGAAATCCGCCTTGCTTAAGATGTTTGAGTGAACAAGCACCGTTCCACGGACCTTGACTTTCCACGCAAAACATGACGCCTTCAGCATTCGGTCCAACTCCAGCTGGACTGCGGAGGCCGCTGCAGACCGGGATCATCTTCCCATCCGGTGTCACTTTCACCGCCCACCCGCGAAAGACCTGACGCGAGTGATATGATGCCGTCAGTCCCAAAGCGACCCAGATGTTGCCATCTTTGTCCGGCTTCGATCCGAAGGCAAATTCGTGGCCTTCAGCGTATCCCCAATTATTGGTCAACGTGTCGAACCGGTCGGCAACTCCGTCTTTATCAGTATCGGTGAGCTTGGTAACTTCGCCGAACTGCGTAATAAAAACGCTGTCGTCCTTGTAGGCAACTCCAAATATTTCATCCTGTCCGCTGGCGAACAAATGATACTTCGGTTCGGGCGTTTCAGCGAAAGCGCCGTCGACAAAATAGACATCTCCTTTGCGCGTGCCGACGATCAACCGACCATCGGGATGAATATCGAAACTGCCCGTTCGCAAAGGTATTTCACCTGGGATCGGTACTTCGACCAGCTTGTAGTATTTCGACTCCTCTTCCGCCGTGCCCCACATTTCGCCCAGTTCTTGAGCAGCGAGTGGTGTGACGCAGGCAAAGAATGACAACAAAACGTATAGTCGAATGAGTTTCGTGCTTACCATCGGTATTCCAAGACTAGAGTCGATTTGCCTTTAGGTAACGTAAGGGGAATCAGCAACTCGGCTGGATCCCCTTCGCGAACGATGCCTTGATGGTCGGTAACTAGATTAATTCGCAGCCGCTCCGCGACAAACGCACCATCTTTTTCACTAACGCTCTGCGCTGTCGCCGCGCGAAAATAGAACGGCTCTTGAGCAGCGGGGGAATCGAAAACCAGCGCGCGTTTAAAGTAAGACTGCTTCTCTTCATTTACCAGGTCGACGAAGCTCTCCTCCACTTTCACTTCACCATACCGATACATGAATGTTGGGCGTTTCTGTTTGTCCAAGTAGTAGCCTCGGTATTGATAACCGTGGTCCTGTGGAAACAGGTAATCGGTCTTTCTCTTATAGGGCCAGTTATCCTCGAGTGACTTGAGACGATGAAATGGAATGCCGGCTGCGAACGATATTCGATCTTGTCCGCGGGGAGAAAAGCTACCGTGATTGACATTGGCGAATTCGCCTTTCCACATCATACGCAGATTCATCTCCTCGGTGTCAAAGGCCAGACTAATGCGTTCTGGATAGCCAACGCCAATGGTTCGATAGCTGCCAACTCCCCGACCGCGACAGATTACAGTTTCATCGGTGACACGCAGCTCGGGAGACTGTCGAGAAAGTCCGATCGGATGTTTCGCTCGAGTACCATCCTTGAGATACACCCATAAAGACTCAATCTGTTTTTTACTGTCGCCGCCGAGAATATCCTTCTTGAAGACGAATCCGCCCGGCCACGCGCTGGGCATAATCGTGCCCGCGTGAAAACGAGCCGGCTTCAACATGAACAAATAGAACCATTCTTTCTTGAGACGTTCCGTCGAGTGAACAATATCCATCGAACCGGGACCGGACGCTAGTTGCCCATTAAAGTCATGACAGGCAATACAGCTAAACCCTGCGGTACCCATCAGCTTGTGCCCGGCTGCTTTGTAAGCGCCGGCGTCGGCGATCGGTTCGAATTTCACTTCTTCAAGTTTGTCGATCTTTTCAAAAAGTTCTACGACATGACCAATGTTAGGCTCGCCGAATTGCGGCATTTTCGTATTCAAGTAAGTTCGTTGACGCTGTCCGCGCAACATCACTTCGTGAATCCATTCCTTCTTTAGCTTGGCACCAACATGCGTCAGCGGCGGAGGAACGCGCCCCTCGTTGCCGAGTTCTTTACGAGTTCCCGTGAAGTAAACATTGCGTTCGGCGGTTACCCCACCTAAACCCGCGCGATCGTGGCAGGTAATGCAGTTGAAAGTCACAAGAGATTTATCGACTTGCTGCTTCTCCGTCAACTCGGTGGTCTCCACCATGTTCAGAGCCAAACGCAGTGATTCTTTCTGGCTTTTGGAAAGATCGAATTTTGGCCAAACACCGTTGGCCTCGCTCAAACACCCTTTGGCTCCATCAATATCTGCGAGCGCGGGATAACTTCTCTTGATTGCTTTGGCATCATCGTGGCAATTGCCGCAGCCTAATTCGGCAAAATACTGTTTCCCTTTTGCGGCGAGTTGATCGTCAACCGGGTAGGGTTCGACTCGTTCGATGGGCGTTTTCGAAATTGACAACATCGCAGCTGGGATCGGTTTGCGAGTAAAGCCGGGACCTGCCATCTCGAATTTGAGACTTGGCTCGCGACCAGTGTGATAGTACGTGAACTGAATTTTATGCCAACCCTTGTCGAGCTTAGTTTTGGCATCGAGCTTCTTGATATTTCGGCGGTTGCTTTGTTCCAGCTTCGCTACTTCAACATCGTCGATGCGTAATTCGCCTCCGTTCATCTCAAAAAAGAACGAATAGTCTCCGGCGTTGGCAATGTTGATGTAGCCGCTGAAGACGAACGCCGAGTTGTGATCTACTCGTCCAAACTTGCTCAACTCGAAATTATCGGTATGGCCCGCTTTCTCTTTTTCCACATCGCCGTCAATTCCCTCCCAAACTCGACCGCGATAGACGGTGTAATTCAAGTGTCCTGGAACGCGAGTTTCCTGTAACAAATAATGCGAGATGCGTTCGATGTCGCGTTGTTGCAATCGCATGTCTGGCATTCGACCGGAAGGTCGCGTCTGATGCGGAGCGCGAATGAATTCCGCTAAACTCTTTACGTTGTATTTCTGATGCAATGGTCCCAGCGGCACGGAAGACGCCTGCATGGTCTCAATCAAGTCCTCACCGCGAGGTGAATGACAGGCGACGCAACCGACCGAATGAAACAAGTCCTTACCGAATTCTACGGCCACCGAGTCGATGACTTGCAACTCAAAAGGCTTCGACGGTTTTAGCGAAAGCAGATAATGCGAAATGGATTTCGCCGCGTCCCGCTGCTGCTCTTCGTCCAGATGCGACATCACGTGAGGCATCGGAGTGCCGGACTTTGCCGCATGCGGCGAGCGAATAAACTGTTCTAAATAGTGAGGGTTAACGCGCGTGGCAATGTTGGCCAGCCGAGGAGATTTTTTTGACGACGTTAAATTCGCGGAATCCGTTGCGTGACAGGCAACACAATTCAGTTCGGTAAGCAAAACCAAACCGTGAAGTTGCCGATCGAGTTCACTCGATTCGAGCGCCGGAAGTCGCACACCAATGTTTGGGTCGGCAGCAGCTACGTGGCCCAACTGGAAAAGAATCGGTTGGGCGGCAACCAAAAGCAACGTAATGAGAAACCGTTGGTAGATCGTGGGCATTGGGCAGCTCGAGGTTGCAAAAATCTGGGTGAAAAATCTAATGGTACGTCCATTGTGGCTAGTTCAGTGGCAATGCTCAAATGGCCTCGGAAATTTCCTGAGTTGCGGTAAAAGAGGACCAGAAACAACAGTGCCCAGCACCCAGTGGGAACACGGCCAGGATGGCCATGCCACCTCCCCGCGTGGAAGTTGTCGATTTATCGACTGCTTCCATGACGGGGAGGTCGCGGTCTTAGCCGCGGGTGGAGCCCAATTCCGGGGGAACCGTCCTCGTCCAACTAAATACTACGTATCTTGATGTTCTTCCAGCGACACTTTGCGCCATTCGGCCAACCGCCACCACCGTGAACTTGAACGGCGATACTGCCCTCTGTTCCCAATATCCCGGCGATTTTCTTTTTGTCGTAGCTGGCGGCTTTGGACGTATTGCCGTCAAACTCGCAAACTTGCAGTCCATTTATCCATGTCGTAATCTTTGGATACTTTCCTTCGATGCGAACCTTGGCGGTGTTCCAATCGTTCACCTTCCAGGCTTTGACGAACTCCTCCGGAGTACACGAAGAAATCAATCCCACTTCTTCCGCAGACTTGTGCTTCGCAGTGGTTAGGCCAATCAATTTTTTATCGGCGTCGTACTCGCCGTTAATGTCAAACGTGCGAGTATTAAAGCCCGTCGTTCCTTCGCCGTAGATGTGTCCAACGTTTCCGGCATCGTGGTAATCCACCATCATCTGGAAACATTGCCCGCGATCGGAACTGCGTAAAAAGAAACCAGAACAGACGCCCCAATCGGGCTTCATGTCGATCATCACTTCAAAGTTATCGAACTTGCGATCGGTCAGCAGAATGCCACCGTTCCCGGAACCGGGAGGATCTTGCTCGCCCGCAATCGATTTATCTTCCGCCCGCCAGATGCCGCCGGTTCCATGTCCAATACGCTGCGGATTCTTATGCCAACCAGCAAGCGTCTTGCCATCGAACAATTCAATCCAGTCATCCTTCTTCGCCGCCGCATGAACGAGCGAACCGAGTGCTGGAGTGGCAGCCGCTACGGCTGCTGCCTTGAGAAACGAACGGCGATTCGAATTGGGCAACGTCATGATGTCTCCTTCATAGAGGTATAGGTGTTGACGACATTGTAGAACTTCGCAGCCGCAACTCAAACAACTAATTGTAATTATGCCTTTGCGCCAGGGAGGTTACAACAACTAGCCGCGAAGCAGATCCATTACGGCTTCTGCTGTTGCCAGATTCGTAGCCAACGGCACTTGGTGAACATCGCAAACCCGCATCAGCGCGGAGACATCGGGTTCGTGGGGCTGAGCTGTCAATGGATCGCGAAAGAAGAGAACGGCTGTGACAATCCCCTCTGCCACGCGGCCGCCAATGATCAAGTCACCACCCTGCGGGCCGTGCGCCACGCGTTCGATCTCCATACCCAATTCTTCGTTGAGCATCTTGCCGGTGTTTCCGGTCGCCACCAACGTCTGCGTTTTGAAAAAATCGACATGCCTGCGCGCGAACGCCAACATGTCGTCCTTCTTCTCATCGTGAGCAATTAACGCAATCACTGTCGACTCCTTGTCATTAATTTTCCAACGCACAGCTTCCTGACGCGAGCAATTGTCCAGTGCATTATTTCTTTTCGCGTTTACGTTTCGGCATTGGCTTAGCAGGAGCCTGGACGCCAAAGTACTGCTTCATACGATCAACGTATCCGTCGCCCGTGTTACACAGCAGGATCGCATGGCGATATTGATCAGGTCCCTCGCCAAGCCAATCGATGATATTGAGCACTTTCAACGAGGCGTACGAACTTTCTTGCAGTAGTTCTGCCAGCACTTTCTTGCCGGCGTTTTCATCGCCTTGCTTGATCAATGTCCAAGCCGCTAAGGCGCGGACCTCGTGTGAATCGTCCGCCAATAGCTTGCGAATTTCCGGCTGGGCCGACTTGGCTTTTTCTGCAACCAAAAAACAACCAACGGTCGCCCAGTAGCGAACACCAGCATCTTTGTCATTCAACATCTGGACAAGTTTCGGCAAATTGGCAGGATCATTCTTTAACGCCAAATCAGAAGCGTCGAGATAAGCGGGCAAATCGTACAGCTTCTCGTTGCGAACCATCTCGTAAATAGTGACGTTGTTATCGGCGGCGCGTTTTACGCGATCCGCTTCTGGAAGCAAACCTGAATCGTGGATCCTCAATTGCCACTTCCGCAATTCTCCTCGCAGCTCGTTGGCAATCTCTTGGTGCTCGGGTTTGTCGATTAAGTTGTAAACATTATCGGGATCGTTCGCGGTATCGTACAGTTCTTCCATCGGCTTGGTCCCGAAGAAGCGGCCCGTTATCGCGTCGGTCTGGCCCGCCTTGTGATGAGCTTCCCACGCTTTGGTTGCTTCCATGGTCCACAGATAGTTGAGGTGCTGTCCCCAAGGAGCGTACGGCATGTAATTTCGTATATAGAGGAATCGCTTGTTGCGAATCGCGCGGACGTTGTCATTTCGCTCATCCATTCGCTCGCGGAAACTAACGTGGTAAGGACGCTCCCCTTCCGCATCCGGTCCGAGAAAAATCTGACCCTGCATTTCTTTAGGAATTTCGGCATCGGCTAGTCTGAGCCATGTCTTCGGCATGTCGATAAAGCTGACCAGCCGATCAATTTTCTCGCCCGGTTCTGCGGCCGGCCAAAGATGTTTGTACTTTTCTGGGATCCGGACGATCAATGGGCAGTGAGTTCCACTGTTAAACAAAAACCTTTTGCTTCGCGCTATCACTCCACCGTGGTCGGAATTGTGAATGACAATCGTGTTCTCGGCCATTCCGGATTCTTCGAGTGCTTTCAATGCCGCACCGATCTTATCGTCCATCTTCTTCATCGCATCATGATAGTGAGCGTAATTCTGTCGAATCTTGGGGATATCGGGGTGGTACTTTGCCAGTCGCGTTTTCGCAGGGTCGTGCGTCGTGTTTTCGACGTTGCCGAACGCTCGACTCTCGTGAGATTCAGTCGAGTTAATGACCTGAAAAAATGGCTGCTTCTTTTTCAAGACGTCCCAATCTACTTTGGCCGAATCCCAGCAGTCGCCGTCGCTACGACCACCAATGTTGTAGTCAGTTTTTTTGGCGTTGGAGCAATAGTAGCCGGCGGCCTTCAAGTAATCGGGATAGTACTTGATCTTTCCGTGTGGAATGTTGTACCGACTTCGCATCGGGTGAGTGCCCATGGAACAAGCGTGAATACCCGTGATCCAAGTGCTACGAGATGGCGCACACACAGGTGCGTTCGCGTAGCAGTGCATGTACTGAAATCCCTCGCTCGCCAACTTGTCGATGTTGGGCGTATTCGCGTACGGGTTACCGTAGCACCCGACCCAATTGACGTTATTGTCTTCGCAGGTCAGCCACAGGATATTCGGACGATCTTCCGCTTGAACAATCGCGGCGGCCAACAGCACAAAAACAAACAAGAACTTCGGCAACATCTTCTTCATTACATATCCTCAAAGGCGCGGATGAGAACGTGGCGGACAACAACGCGGACAACAACGCGGACAACAACGTCGCGAATGACTCGGCGAAACCAATTCCCTTCTAACGATCGGAACAGAACTCCGCCCTCATTACTGATTACTGACTACACGGCTGTACCGCGCAAGGTTGGACCAATCTAACCTATTTGCTACGGCGTGCTTATTCAAGGGTAAGCGGTGAATGTCCCGTAGTCAGCAGGCTAAGGACCAGGAATTCCGAGACTCGACAAGAAAGCCGTAAATCGATGCCTGTGCCGACTTTGAACCAGAACTTCCGTAGCTTGCGAGGGTTTATTCGTTTAGCATGTGTATCAACACTTCAGACCTCGGCCTGGTATTTTCGGGAAGACTCATACTATGTCACGTATTCAGCAACTTCTTTTCCTTCAGCCCGCGATGTTTGCCAGCTGTGCGTTGTTGATTCTGGTCGCGACTTCCGCGGCGGAAGACGAAGCCATTTTCTCTGGCCCTCAAGTCGGCGAAAAAATGGCCGCATTCACGATGAAGGGCGCGATCGGCGACCAAGTTGGACAAAATATCGATCTACTGAAAAAAGCTGATGGCCAGCCCACAGTCCTCATCTTCGTTCACAAACGAACGCGGCCTGCATTTGGCCTAACCAACACCGTCATGAAAATGGTTGCCAGTCGCAATCATGGCAAAGACAAACCGGTTGTAACTGCAGGTGTCTGCTTCCTCACAGATGACGCCACTGAAACGGAAACTTGGATGAAGCGGATTCCGAATTACTTCCCCAAAGGCGCGACGTTTGGAATCTCCAACGACGGACTCGAAGGACTGGGTGCCTATGGACTAAACCGAAATGTCACTCTCACAGTGCTCGTCGCAAAAGACAACAAAGTCACCGCCAACTTCGCGCTGGTTCAACCGAGCATGCAGTCCGACGGCCCAAAGATCTTCAAGGCCGTGATCGACGCTTTGGGCGGCGGCGAAGTTCCACCACTGGCACAATTCACCCGGCCTGCTCGCCAACCCAATCCAAACCAGCGTCCCGCACGGAAAGGAGCCGAAGACCCAAGCCTGATCCCACTCCTGCGGCAACTCATTCAAAAAACCAACTCCAAAGAAGATGTCGAAAAAGCTGCCAATGCCATTGAAAAGCATCTGATCGACAACGAACTTGGGCAACGGCATATTCATCGAGTTAGTAACACGATCATCAACGGTGGCAAACTCGAAAACTACGGCACCGCGATTGCGCAATCGTTCCTCAAGAAATGGGCGACAGAATACGCGCAGACCGATACGGATGCGAAACAGGGCAATGCAAAACAGGGCGATGCGAAAGAAAACACCGATAGACCACTCCGCGATCCTTCCGCTCCCAGAACTCGCGAGCCCAAAAACTCGTCGCGGTAGCGAATACCCATCGGCAGGAGATGTCACTTGAATACAGTTGCTCTATTGATGCTCATGATCGCCGCTGGCGGTGATGCTGCGACACGAGCGAACCAAGTGCATTTCCACAAGGACATCGTGCCCATTCTGACAATGGCCGGATGCAATGGTGGCGGTTGCCACGGCGCTGCGGCAGGAAGAGGTGGTTTTCATCTGTCGCTTTATGGCAGCGACCCCGCCGTCGACTATCAATCGATCGTGCAACAAATGAAAGGACGTCGAGTCAATATGGCTCGACCGGCCGAGAGCTTACTACTGCTGAAACCGACCGGCCAAATCGATCACGAAGGGGGATTCCGATTCGAGGATGATAGTCGATCTGCCAAAATATTGGAGCAGTGGATTGCGCAAGGGGCAGAGCAGGGGAGGGTCGCGAAAATCATTTCGTTCGATGTGCAGCCGAGAACCCATCAGTTTCACAAGCTTCAACAAACACAGCAGCTCAAGGCGATCGCTCATTTCGCAGATGGCACTTCTCGAGACGTCACGACCTGGACTGTTTTCAATTCGTCGGATCCGTCCGCACTCGCGATTGATGATCGAAACGTAATGACCATTAAGCGTCGCGGCTGGCACACTGTTACCGCTCGATTCCTCGACCAAGTCGTCGCCATTGAGTCAATCTTGCCATGGCGTGAAGAAAATGGCGGACCCAAAACTCGCGTTCGCAACAACTTTATTGACGACCGAATCCACCTTCGACTCGATGCCCTGCAGTTACCCACGTCGGACCGAGCTTCCGACCAACAGTTCCTGCGCCGACTCTTTCTAGATTTGACGGGAAGATTACCTACGCCAGAGCAATTGCGCCGATTCACTAGCGATCGCCGAGCAGACAAGGACCGCGTATTAATCGACGAGTTGATTGAAACCGAAGCGTTCGTCGAATACTGGACATATTGGACCGCTAATCTGCTGCGAATTCACTCGGCATCACCCGATAAGACCGGCATCGGCGTATACCACGACTGGGTGAAGAAGCAGTGGCAAAAGGCGACGCCGTATGACGAACTCGTACGCAACCTCGTCATGTCGACTGGCGACAGTCACGAACTTGGACCACCGAACTTTTATCGCACTGCCGGCGATGCCCGCGGGCAAGCGGAGCTAGTCAGCGAGTTATTCATGGGAGTGCGACTGCGATGTGCAAACTGCCACGACCATCCATTGGACCGATGGAAACAAGATGACTATCACGGCCTCGCTGCGATCTTTGCAAAGGTGGAACGAGGTCGAGTGATTAAAATCGGCCTGTCCGGCGAAGTGACCCATCCACGCACTGGAAATGCAGCCATCGCTCGTATTCCTGGCCAAGACTTTCTGGCCGACAAAGCGAATCATCGCGAGATACTGGCCAACTGGATCACCGCCAGTGACAACCCCTACTTCTCCAAGGCGATCACCAATCGATTGTGGAAACATTTCATGGGACGCGGCTTGGTCGAACCCGTCGAAGATATCCGCGACACTAACCCGCCAACACATCCAGAATTACTGGACGAACTCGCCACGCACTTCAGTGAAAACAAATTCGATCTGCGAATGACGATGAGACTGATCTGTAACAGCGCCACGTATCGTCGCAGTTCCGTTGCAAACAAAGAAAACCGAAACGACACGTTCTTTTACTCACATATGCCCGCGAAACCGTTGAGTGCAGAAGTGCTGGCCGACATCATCGCGGACGTATCTGGTCAGCCGAACATCTACAAAGATCAACCCGTTGGCACGCGCGCAATACAGCTTGTCGACAGCTCGACGCCATCCAAGTCACTCGATCTACTTGGACGTTGCTCTCGAACAGAATCATGTGAATCAGCTGCTGCAGCGAGTGGATTATCTCGCCAGCTACACTTGATAAATGGGCCACTCATCAATGCCAAATTGAGGTCTCCGGACGGTCGCTTGCAAAGAATGTTTGGAATGAAGATCTCGAGGGCGCAGTGGGTTCGAGAATGGTACTATCGCTGTCTCTGCCGACTCCCCACGACTGACGAGCTGAATTATTGGATCGACCAATTCGATAACACTCGCAATAATCACGAGTACATGGAAGCGGCGGAAGATTTTGTTTGGAGCCTGTTAGTTTGCGAAGAGTTTGCCTCGAACCGTTAGAACATTTTTTTTAATTCTGGTTTTCATGTCACGCAAAATTCAGACAGTCCGTCGCGATGGTTTACTTCGCCGAGATTTTCTCAGCATCGGGGCTCTTTCGGCATTTGGACTGAGCTTAGACAGTTTGATTGGCGGGCAGCAAAGCGTACTGGCAGCGGCTGGAGAACGGCCTGCCCGCTCCTGTATTCTGATCTGGTTAGACGGCGGACCAAGTCATCTCGAAACCTTTGACCTTAAACCGGATGCACCAAAAGAAGTTCGCGGACCGCTCGAATCAATCGCGACCTCCGTGCCCGGCGTTCAACTTAGCGAGTGCCTTCCACAACTTGCGCGGCGAATGGATGATGTTGCGATCATTCGCTCAATGACTTCGCCGTTGGGCGAACACAATTTTGGCACTCACTACTTGCTGACAGGATTCAAGCCGACACCAGCACTACAGTATCCCGCTTTCCATAGCGTCGCGACTCAACTATGGCAGCGACCACAGGCTTTGCCGCAGAACATCGCCGTTCCCAATTATCGCGTTGGTGGCAGCAACTTCAGTGGCAGCGGATATCTACCTGATTCGGCCAAGCCGTTTTCGGTGGAAAGCGATCCAGCCAAACCCGATTTCAAAGTCGACGACCTCGAATTCTTCCCCGGCGTAAATTCTGCTCGACTTTCGCGGCGTCAGAAATTCGTCCAACAATTGGATCGCTATCAACAAACGGTCGCGGAGGCCAAGGACGACAACACCAGCTCGGAGTTTGAACAGGCGTTTCGATTGCTGACGTCTCCGGAGGCGAAGCATGCCTTCGATCTTTCGGCGGAGACTCCAGAAACTCGCCAGCGCTACGGCCCGCGAACCGTCGGGCAGAGCTGCCTGTTGGCGCGCCGCCTAGTGGAGCGAGGTGTTCCGCTCGTGACGGTCAGCTACAAAGGCTGGGACACCCACAACGACCTCTACACTCGATTGAAAGAAGGATACACCGGCGCAAAACATCCCGTTGGCCTGATCCCCTCACTCGATCTCGCCGTCTCGGCTTTGATAGATGACTTGAAAGATCGCCGACTTTTGGATGAGACTTTGATTGTGGTTATGGGTGAATTCGGTCGCACACCCAAACTCAACACTGCTGGAGGACGAGATCACTGGCCCCGCGTTTTCAGCGTGGCGTTAGCTGGAGGCGGTGTTCGCGGCGGTCAAGTCATCGGATCGAGCGACTCGGTTGGAGAAAGTCCACGCGATAATCCAGTCACTCCGTCTGACTTAGTCCATTCTATTTATTCCCTACTCGGCATCGCTCCGGACACGACGCTTCATACGGCAGACGGTCGTCCCGTGGTCATTACACCGTCCGGCAGCCGGCTCATAAAGGGACTTAGCAGTTGAAACCGCATCCCCTTGTTTTTGCCACGCTGCTAGTTTTTGCCACGCTGCTTGTTTTGACGGCAAATTGCTACGCACAGCCACCGATTACCGCCTTGGAATTCAGCCCGGACGGAAAACAGTGCCTGGTAGGCTCGCAGTCTGGAGTTGTCATTTGCAGCTGGCCGGAGCTTAAACCTGGGCGACTGGTCCAGTCCAAATGCTCGCATGTACATGCATTGGCGTTCTCGCCAAATGGCCGTTACTTGGCAATTGCGGGTGGCAAACCGAGCGACGAAGGGCGTGTTGAGTTTTGGGATTGGAAGACGAAAGAATTGCAAATAGAAATCTCGCCGGGCGAAGACTCGATCCTGGACGTCGCCTGGAGTCGCAACAGCGACACAATCCTCTGCGGATCTGCCGATGGAAGTGGCTATCTTCTGAGCATCGCCGAAAAGCGATTCGTCGTTTCGTTAAAGGGGCACTCGCGGGCAGTAACCAGCGTTGCTTGGCTGAACGAATCAAACACACTCATTACCGGCAGCAACGACCAAAACCTGCTGGTATTTCACGATGCCACGCATTCGAAACTCCGTACGCTAAACAACCACACCGACACCGTCGAAGCCATCGCACCGCGCCCCGGCGATTGGTCTGGTCCGGCGATGATTGCCTCGGCAAGCCGTGACAAAACTATTCGTTTGTGGCAACCGACGATCGGACGCATGGTACGCTTCGCCCGTCTGCCCGTCGCACCACTGGACGTAGCGTGGACGGCCAAGGGGGACGCAATCATCGTTAGCTGCACCGACGGTCGAATTCGGGTCGTCGATCCCGATACCGTTACAGTGACACAGACGCTGCCCGCTGTCACCGGTTGGGCATACCAGCTGGCTGTTCATCCGACGGATCGAAGTGTCGTGGTGGGCGGCCCCAAAGGCCAAATCATACGAGTTCAAATTGAGCGGCCGGGTGCATCCGCAGACTAAATTCGAAAACTAATGTTCGAGGCCAATTGAGTAGCCAACACAAAGTACGTCGGCTTTCGGGGGTCGTACAGAACGGTGACGGATTCTCCACGCGCCATTTGTTCGCGCAATTTATCGCCCGCCGCTCCATAAACTGACGTGCTGCCGCGCACCTGTTGCTTGCCATCGTAGAACGTTACTTTCGCCAGGTAACGAGGTTGGTCATTCACGCTCACATTCGTAATTTCGACGGCGTCAATTGTGGATGTGGATGTTCGACCGTTGGTCAGCAGGCCCAATCTCGCCGTTCTCGAGCGAATCCCTCCTATCAGCAGTGCCAGCCCAACGCCCGCTAGAAGTGCCCCTACAAGGATCATAATTTCTTTTGGACCAGCGGGAATTACCAACATCGCCGCCATCCACAGAGTGCCGAAGACCACGCAGAATCCGCCCGCGATGATCATGAACACAATACCGCCATTCAAATACTGTCGCGATATCCGCGCTGGCACATTCCGCGGGGCCGGTTGCTTGAGAAACTGAGCCACCGCGTCGTCATCCACTATCAACGATTGTAAGTAACCTGTTTGCAATTGACTGGGTTGTGCTCCTGGTCCGTCGTCTACACGAATTGGTGGCGGCAGCTGCTTGCAATTCACAGCCGACTCATCGAACAACGAAATGATTTCCGTCGCCTCGTGTATGAACTCACGCAACATTGATGCAGACAGCTTTCTTCGTGGACGCAAGACGACGAGCTGCCCTTCCTCGCCACGGACTTCCCAGTTTCTTTCCGCGGCGAAAAAATCTCTTACGTTCTTCTGAAACAGCTGCCGAACCGCGTCGCGCGGCTTACCACTGAGATGGTAGATTCTGGAGAACTCGGGAGAGTCATCGAAGTCAATGTCTTCAATTCCCATGATGCCAGACATCATGTTCAGCAACATACCTTCTAGTTGCAAAGAAAACTGAGGCAGAGCGAGACTTTCTTTCTCGAACAAAGCAACCGTGCGATCGATCTTCGTACTTTGTTTGCTATTGCCGCTGGATCGAATTTGCATGTAGTCGCCAACCCATAACTTCACGCCCCCCATCTCGCGGAACATCACGTTGCGAAAGTAAGCGGAGCCGGAAGCCGCAAATAGTTTTCTCAAGCGTCGCCCCAGATCGCTTTCAGCCGATTCGATAAAGGTCATCCCTAACTCATTGGCCAGCGCCCTGATTGCTTGAACTCGCCAATAAACAAGTAAGCCAGCTATTGTTCCAATACATCCGCCGATTAGCGCTCCCGCTGCTGCTGAACGCCAACGACTTTCGGCAAACCACTCGGTTCCCGGAATCAACTCCAAGACCCCGAATAGGGGGAGACCTACGATGAATGCACCCGCCAGACTTCCACCAATTGCTCGTAAGAGTACTTGCAACAATCGCTCGCTCCAAAATATTGAGTCGTTCTTGCGCCGATCGTTTTTCGACGTGCTACCTGTGATATTCGTTACGCGCGGCCAAAAAATGCTGAGACTGCTTTCCTGCTGGCCGACTTGTCGCTACGATTTCAACCACTCTACAATGCACTGCCCCTTCGTGAATACTAGGATGGTGAGAATTCCGCCGTTTCGATTCGCCGAATCGTCGCATTTGGCTACTCGAGCATTCCAATAGGTAAATAGTTAATCCAGTATGTTAGAACGCATAATGTTGCCCGATTTCTTCGATGCTGCCGCGCCAAGCCCGGCGGCGCAGAAGTTGCTGAAAGAGGCGCACCTACGAATCGATGAATTTCTACGCCGGCAAAAGCCTGTCATCCACAACTTCGTCGCCTCGGATTTTCGCACCGTCGATGCATGTTTGAAATGGATTGATGACGAGCGACTTGCCAGCGGTAAGAATTTTTGCGAATGGGGCTGCGGTTTTGGCGTCGTCGCGATGCTGGCCGCTCTCCATGAATTTTACGCCTGCGGCATCGAAGTCGAACCCGATTTGATTGCGGCGGCTACGGAGTTGGCCGAAGATTTTGACGTCGATGTAGAATTCGCGCAAGGTAGCCTGATTCCCGACGGTGGACTGGACGTTGCACTAGAGCTAGAAAGTCTCATCCAGCTGGAACATATCGACACGGACTCTCCAAGTGCCTACGAAGAATTGGGTATCGACGTAGACGAATTCGATTTAATCTTCGCCTATCCTTGGCCAGGAGAAGAACTCTACTGGGAAACGATCTTCGACGACTTTGCGTGCACCGGCGCTCTGCTGCTAACCTATCACGGCATCGAAGACCTTCGCCTACACCGCCACGT
>JBLHLE010000034.1:0-15474 GCA_047620805.1 Pirellulaceae bacterium | reverse complement strand
CATTCGCGAAGGAAGGAGCGCGGAAGCAGATGAAAAACTTGCCCAAGTTGAAGAGAAACGACCGCACGTTACCGGAACCTGCGACGAGAAAGAATTTACTGATATCCGCGACCAAGATGACCTCACGTCCAGCTTTATGGAAGTGCTGACGAGCACTGGGAAATATTATTGGGTTCCCTTCGAGAAACTCCAGATCGTCGATTTCGAAGCCCCCAAGGGACCATGGGATTTGTTGTGGCGGCAAGCGGACATGGTCGTTACCGATGGACCGACTGGCGTGGTCTACGTGCCGATTACTTACTATCCGTTCGATTCCGAATTGACTACCGAGCACCGACTTGGACGCACCACGGATTGGATCGAGAGCGATGGAGTGGCCAGGGGAATTGGCCGCCGCGAGTTTTGGTTGGACGAGGACGCCAAGTCGATTATGGAAATTAGTTCTCTTAGGTTTGACGACTAACGACTAACGACTAACGACTAACGGCTAACGACTAACGACTAACGACTAACGGCGACCGTCGGTTTCTTTGGTCGGGTTTTTTGACGGCTTTTTTAACAGCTTTTTTAACGGCGATAACCAAGTCACTGTATTGAGGGGTGAGATAGCATGGCAAGATCTCCGGAGGATACTCCACTTGTGCCAACTGTAATGGATCGCTTGATGGGGTTGGTCGACAAACGCGGCGCCGCTTATGGCGACGCGATGACCGTGGAAGAAATGAAGGCGTCAGTTCAGCGGGATCTCGAAAATCTATTGAACACGCGTTGGCGAGTATCTGCTTGGCCTCCTACGCTCGACGAACTCGAGCGTTCCGTCATCAACTACGGAATCCCCGATTTCTCGGGATCCAGCCTTACTTCAGCCGCTGACCGCGAAGAATTCCGCCGTATTTTGGAAAACGCGATACGCGTTCACGAACCTCGATTTCTCAAAGTCAGAGTGACGATCGATCAAGACAAAGCCGTTGAACGGACCCTGCACTTCAAGATTGACGCGGAATTACGGACTCATCCCAATCCGGAACCTGTCATCTTCGATTCCAGTGTGGAACCGTTAAGTCATCGCATCTGCGTGAAAAGTGAGACGAGATGAGCGACGAGATTCTTCGCTTTTACAACAACGAACTCCATTACCTCCGCCGCTTGGGCGATGAGTTTTCTCGCACTCACTCGCGCATTGCCGGAAACTTGAAGATCGGTTCTGAAGGCGAGTACGATCCTCACGTCGGTCGTATGGTCGAGTCGTTCGCCTATTTGACTGCTCGCATTCGCAGCAAGTTGGAGGACGATTTCCCCGAAATCTCGTCTTCGATGTTGGAAGTACTTTATCCTCACTTCCAACGTCCGTTTCCAGCCATGGGAATCGTTCAGTTCACTTTGGACGCAGCACAGGCCGAGCGGTTTGAAGGCGAAACCGTTGCTCGCCGAACACCGATGGAATCCGAGCCAATCGAGGGTGAACCGTGTCGATTCCAAACCTGTTATGAGGTTAAGTGTTTTCCGCTACGAGTGGGCAATGCCAATCTCAAGCAGATGCCCGCCGAAGCTCCCAAGCACGCGTTCGGATACCAAGTTCAGTCCGTCCTGCGATTGGATTTAAATTCGTTCTCGCCCGATGTCAAGTTGCAGCAGTTCGCCGAACTTAAACCAACATTTTACATTAAGTCTCAGCCGCCGATTTCGTATGACATTTACGAAATGTTGATGAACGACGTGCTTGGCATTGCAGTGGTCGAAAATCTGAGTTCAAAAAAAGTCTTTCGGCTCGATCCGAAACACTGTATTCGATCCATTGGATTCGACGCAGACCAGGGATTGATTGACTATCCACCGCAGTCATTCATTGGCTATCGGCTGGTCTCTGAGTTTTTCGCATTTCCCGAAAAGTTCTTGTTCTTCGAGTTGGACTTGGAGTCGATTCGAGAGCAATTGGATGTCGCTCACATCGAAGTCTATCTGTATTTGAAAAAGCCTTATCCGAACCATCACACGCACATATCAGCAGACACGTTCAGGCTCGGTTGCACACCGATCGTCAATCTCTACAAGCAGCGAGCGGAGCCGATTCGGCTTACTCACTTCGACAGCGATTACCCTATCGTGCCAGACGCTCGACGGCCTCTGGCTCACGAAGTTTATTCGATCGATCGAGTAGTGGCGACATCTGAAGATCATCGCCAAGTTGAATTCTACCCTTTCTATTCGTTTCGGCATGGCACGCGCGATAGCACTGGTGCATTCTGGCATGCGACGCGGCGAACGCAAGATGCAGTCGAAAATGTGGAAGATCGCGGAACCGAGATGTATATATCGTTCGTCGATTTGGACTTCTCTCCTGCCAAGGCTGGCAAGTGGACGATCGACATCGACACGACTTGTTTCAATCGCAATCGCCCGCACCGCTTACCCTTTGGTGGCGGCGAACCTCGACTGCAGTTGGAGGATGCCGGCGCGATCACGGAGTTGGAGTGTCTGACACTTCCGTCGCGAACATTGCGACCCGCGTTGCAACACGGCACTCGCTGGCGATTGATTTCTCAACTGTCTTTGAACCACATCTCGCTTTCCAACCGCGAAACCGGCCCGGAAGCTTTGCGTGAGATTCTGCGGCTTTACGATCTTCGCGACAGCGAGGAAACTCGACGCATGATCGAAGGACTTGTTTCGATTGCGGCCGAGAGTTCGATTGCTCGCGTGGGCCATGGACCGCAGGGCGGGGTATGCCGCGGGACGGATCTACAAATCATGTTGGACGAAGATCAATTCAAAGGGGGTGGGCTGTACTTGTTCGCATCCGTGTTAGAACACTTTTTGGGACTCTATACCACTATCAATTCATTCACTCGTACGAGCGTTCGTACGAAACAGCGAGATAACGAGGATCTGCGGCAATGGCCACCGCGAACCGGCGAAATGGTGCTTCTCTAGAAAGCACGTTTCGCAAACATCCATATCGATTCAACTTTTTCCAAGCGATCCGGCTGATGGAACGGATTGCGCTGGAAAAACGTGATTTGGATCCGTCGGAACCAGCCGATGCAGTTGGCTATGACCACAGTCCCGCTCAAGAAATCGTGCGTTTCCGAGCTTATCCGGCCCGCAGCTTTCCTCCTTGCGATATCGTTTCTGTCGAAGCAGTCGAACACGAAGACGGTCGAGATTCACACTTGGAAATGGTCGTCTCCTTTATGGGGTTGTATGGACCAGCCGGTGTTCTGCCACCCCACTACACACAGAGTGTGATTCGCGAGAACAGACAGAAGCAATTCGCTTTACGCGACTTCCTCGACTTGTTTAACCATCGCGCGATTTCATTGTTCTATCGCGCCTGGGAGAAATATCGATTGCCGATCGCGTTTGAACGCAGTCGGGCGATGGGGGAAAAAAACGACGTCGTCACGCAGCGTCTGAAAGGTCTGCTCGGTTTCGGCGGCGCCCAGATGCAGGACCGATTTGAAGTCGACGATGAAACGTTCATTTGTTATGGCGGGCACTTCGCACACTACCCCCGTAACGCCGTGGCCCTGCAATCTATGTTGGCGGACTACTTGGGAACAGATCTCGACGTTCTTCAGTTTCAAGGTTGTTGGCTCAAACTTGAAGACGATGACGTTACAGCCATGCCGTCAATGGCGAAGCCAATGGGTTCTAACTGTCAGTTGGGACTGAATGCGATCATTGGCGACCGTGTTTGGTCGGTGCAGAGCAAGATACGAATACGAATCGGGCCAGTCGACTACAAGCAATTTTGTCGACTCATGCCAGGCTCTCGGAAACTAAAGGAACTAGGGCAACTCGTCCGGACGTATGTCGGTCAAGCTGTCGATTTTGATTTTCAGGTTTTGCTCGATGCAGAATCGATTCCGAAACTAAAACTCGGTGGGGGCGGTTCTCCACCACTACTTGGATTCAATACGTGGCTGATCGGCGACTCAGCGAGTGAAGACTCGGAAGACGCCGTATTCGTTTCAGACGGACAGCCCACCCGTTGAAACTTGGAGAGTTCATAACCTCAGGTTAGGTGTATAAAAATGACAGCATTAAATCTCAAATCACTCGTTGGTCGCTTAAGTCCCACATGCCGCAGAGCCCTCGAAGGCGCTGCGGGGCTGTGTCTGTCTCGCAGTAATTACAATGTCGAAATTGAACACTGGCTGGCGAAGATTCTGGAAGCCAACAATACCGATGTGGAGATGATCTGCCGGCACTTTGAAGTGAACCCGTCGCAGCTGATCGGAGATCTCACGAAGGCCATGGATCGACTCAAAACCGGCAACGCTCGGCCACCTGCGTTGAGCCAGACGGTCGTCGATCTGGCGCGCGACGCCTGGCTGATTTCGTCCGTCGATTTCGGACTCAATCAAGCGCGCACAGGTCACTTGCTGCTCGCGATGCTCAGCGAAGATAGTTTGCGCCGCATGGCGATGGCCAGCTCCGAAGAACTTGACAAGATTGAAATAGACAAGCTTCACAAGAACTATAACGACATTTGTGCCGGTTCATCCGAAGAAGACGAAGCGCCGGCCGCAGCAGTCACGCCCGACGGTAGGCCCCGACCTCGTGGCGACGGCAAAACTCCTTCGCTCGATCAATATACGATCGATCTTACCGACCGAGCAAGGCGCGGCGAGATTGACCCGGTGCTGGGCCGCGACGACGAGATTCGGCAGATTACGGACATTCTTTGTCGCCGCCGACAAAACAATCCAATACTCACCGGTGAAGCCGGCGTGGGAAAGACGGCTGTCGTTGAAGGCTTTGCGATTAAGATCGCCGGAGGTGATGTCCCCCCTGCCCTTCAAAATGTTTCGATTCGCAGTCTAGACTTGGGATTACTCCAAGCGGGTGCAGGCGTGAAAGGTGAATTCGAGAATCGGCTGAAGTCCGTGATCGAAGAAGTAAAGTCTTCACCCACTCCCATCATTATCTTTATTGACGAAGCCCACACGATGATCGGTGCCGGCGGTCAGGCGGGACAAGGTGACGCCGCTAACTTGCTCAAGCCAGCTTTGGCGCGCGGAGAATTGCGAACGATCGCAGCCACCACTTGGGCTGAATACAAAAAATACTTCGAGCGAGACGCCGCTTTGGCGCGCCGCTTCCAAGTAGTGAACGTCCTTGAGCCAGATGAGAGTTCGGCTATCGAAATGATGCGTGGGTTGGTCGCGACGCTCGAAGGACACCACAAGGTTTACATTATGAACGAAGCGGTTGAGGATGCTGTCAAGCTGTCCAATCGCTATATCACCGGTCGGCAACTTCCCGACAAAGCTGTCAGTTTGTTGGACACCACATGTGCCCGCATCAACCTCAGCCAAAACTCGAAGCCGCCGGCGGTGGAGGATTGTGAACGACGAATTCAGCAATACAAAGTGACTGTCGAAATACTCACGCGCGAATCTGTGGCCGGCGTGGATCACAGCGAGAAAATCGCTGAGATTCAAACGGAATGTACCGCCGCGGAAACGGAATTGGAAGCTCTACGGACGCGCTGGGAACAAGAGAAGCAACTCGTCGAGGAAATCCTTTCGTTGCGCCAGCAATTCGCTGGCCTGGCCCCACTGAACGAAGAGGCGACGAAAGAAGGTGCTGCGACGAAAGAAGGTGCTGCGACGAAAGAAGGTGCTGCGACGGGGGACGGCGATGCCGCTAAGACGCCCGCTCCACTTTCCGATGTCGATAAAGCGAAAATCGAAAGTGAACTCGAAGAGAAGCAAACATCGTTGTCGACTTTGCAAGGTGATCATCCGCTCGTCCACGCTTACTGCGAAGCCAATGCCATTGCAGAAACCGTAGCCGCCTGGACGGGAATTCCGGTCGGTCGAATGGTCGCTGACGAGATTAATACCATCTTGAACTTGAAAGACTTGATGGAAGAGTCGGTCGTTGGACAGTCGCACGGTATGGCGCAAATCGCGGAAAGTATCAAGACTTCGCGAGCCAAACTAACGGATCCCAGTCGTCCTATCGGGGTCTTCTTGCTCGCCGGTACCAGTGGTGTTGGTAAGACCGAAACTGCGATCACCTTGGCGAACTTGCTTTATGGTGGCGAACAGAACCTGACTACCATCAACATGTCGGAGTTCAAAGAAGAACACAAAGTGTCGCTGCTGATGGGTTCCCCTCCCGGTTACGTTGGCTACGGCGAAGGTGGTGTGTTGACCGAAGCGGTTCGACGTAAGCCCTACAGCGTGTTGTTACTGGACGAGATGGAAAAAGCACATCCGGGCGTGCAAGATGTTTTCTATCAAGTATTCGACAAAGGTAACATGAAGGACGGTGAGGGACGCGACATTGACTTCAAGAATACTGTTATCATCATGACGTCCAACGCTGGCACTGATTTGATCATGAACCTTTGTAGCGATCCAGATACTATGCCGGACGCCGAAGGGTTGGCGGAGGCGTTACATCCGGAACTTCTGAAGACGTTCAAACCGGCATTCCTCGGTCGTATTAGCGTGATTCCTTACTTCCCGCTGAGCGACGAGATTATGAAGAAGATTATTCGACTAAAACTGAAAAAAGTTCAGCGTCGCGTAAAAGAAAACTACAATGCCGAAATGACCTTTACGGACGAACTCGTCGACGAAATCGCCTCCCGCTGCACTGAAGTCGATACGGGTGCGCGTAATGTCGACAAAATCCTCAACCGCACGATGCTGCCGGAGATGTCGACGGAGTTCTTGTCGTTCATGGCTGACGGTAAAGAAATCGCTGGGATCAATATTACTGTTGGGGACAACGGTTTCGTTTACGAGATAATGGATTAAGTGAAAGACGGAGGCAATCATGAGTTGGCGTGGTGACAACAGCGATAAGAAGCGAAAACCTGCTAAGCAGAGCAAGCCCTCGAATCCCGCGCCATCTCAAAAGAAAGAACGCGCTAACTGGCGCAAGACTGGCGCCGCGGCGGGAAATGAGCAGAAGCGTTCCAGCTGGGGCGCCGCTAGCGGCGGAGGCGAAAATGCGGCGGAAGCCGCGATGTACACTCACCGCCTGAAAATCATGGTTCTCGCTGGCGTCCTATTCGCGGTTCTCGTTATCGCTGTTGTGAGCCTAAGAAATACCGTTCAAAAAGTGCCCCTGATCGTCATTAGCTTGGCGGACTACGCTGTTGAGAACGAACATAGTTTTTTGGCCGTGAACCCTTATGCGAACGAGGATGCCAGTCGGTTCGCACTGGTCAATACCGGCAATGTCAGGTATGTGTCGACCGATACGTCGACCCTCCGAGAAGTCCAGGTAAATGAAGACGCCATCAGCATCGCGCTGAAGAACAACCGTCTTCCGCCAATTCCAGGAGGACCGGGTAAAGACTATTACATTTACTATGTCTCGGCCTACGGAGCGATTAGTAGTTCTGGCGAGGCTTGCTTGTTGCTCAGCAGCTCGACGTTAGATGACAGTGACACCTGGTTGCCAGTCGAAAGGTTGATTCAACAAATAGAATCGGCCAGAGGTGACGGCACAGAGACGAAGACGTTGATTATGCTTGACGTCAAGTTCCCTGATCCTATCGGCGAGAACGCATTGAACGACGGTAACTTCGTGGCAAAGTTGAAAGGATTGTTTGATCCGGGTCAGAATCGGTTTTCCCCGAACACCTTTTTGTTTTTGGCTGCGGATACTGGACAGTTGTCCTGGACGTCTGCGGAACTGGGTGGATCGGTCTTTGCCTATTATGCGGCAGTCGGGTTGAACGGTGCTGCAGATGGTGCTGCGGATGTTGCCAAGGTTGCAGGGGACAATACCGACAACCAAGTAGAGGAAGAGATCGATAACGAGATCACGATGGGCGAATTCGTGAGCTACGTCAAAAGTAAAGTGGGTAGCTGGGTGGCGCAGTACCGGGGCGCCGTTCAAGCACCCGCGCTGCTGTCGACCCGTGAGTCAGTCGAAGATGCACTATCCAATTCGATGGCCTATGTGGGCACTGTGAATCCGTTGCCGGCCAATGTTTCGGTATCAGTCGTGACTCAACGAGCCGAAGCGAGTTCGCCCCTGGCCGCGTTGTGGGAGACTCATCAGCGACTCAGAGTTGCCGAAGTTTATCGGAAACGTCCCATTTTATGGGGACGGGCGGAAGCGAAGTTAATTCGTCTCGAACAGCTCCTGGAAACTGGAACGTCACCTGCTTTTGAACGTCTTTTGGGTTCTGCGAATTCCGATCTTTCGACACTCGAAGCCAGCCAGCGCTCTGACCGCAGAGCACTGAGTTTGGTGGAGAAGCAAATTCTCAAAGCTGCCTTCGATAAAGAGCTTGAGATCCGCGCGAAGAAATGGGTCGCCGAGCTTCCGCCATATCTCCAACCGCCTCGAGATGATGGACTCGTTCCCGCCATTGCACCGCTCAAGAAAGATGAGGCGGCTTGGCTGACTTGGCTATGGTTGAACGACGGACCCACTGCCGATGATAAGGTGGTCGTCAAGGAATACACGCTAAACCACGCGACGCTGAAGAAGATTATCAAATTTATCGATGACTGGCCGGAGGGGGAGTCGCCGAATATCGAATGGATTGAAATACAGTTTCTAAAGCTGTTGGAGTCGGAGTTGGATTGGGTGGCGATCGATGCCGACAAACGTGCGGACCGCGTGATTCATCAAGCCATCAAGGCCCGCAAATTGGCACAAGAAGCGACCATCTGGGCGGATCCGGCCGTTCACTACTGGATTCGGAGAGAGGCTGACGGCGTCGAGGATCATCGGCGAATTGCAGAGGATCACTTGTTTACGGGACAACTGGAAGAGGCAAGTGAGCAGTTCGACAAAGTCATCGGGGAATTGGAGGGTCTCATTCTCTTTGGCAAGAGAATTTCACGCGCCTTGAAAACACGAGACAAGGCGCTCGTCGAACTACCCCATTTCATGGTATTGGATCGCCGTCAAAACGCGCGGCAAATGGCGCTTAATGAAGCGCTGCCCGCTCCTCAAGAAGAGTCTCCGCAAGAAGGCGCTAACGCGGCAGAAGCCGCAGGGAAAGCTGGGCCGCAAGATTTGCGTAGCGCCGCCGCCGATCAAGACTTGTTAGCTGATTTGTGGCGAGAAACATTCGATCTGGCAATTTTGTTGCGAATGGAGAATACGGGTTCCGTCACAGTCGACAATGTCGAGAAATTGCAGCTTACGACAAATCGAGTTGAGAAGTTACTGGATGACCAGCACCGAAATTTCCAGCAGCATGTGGAATCCTTGTTAGATAATGCCAGCAGTGGCGAGCGACATCGTCAGATTCAAGAGGCGCTTCAATCCGCCCTAGTGCAGCCAGTTTTTCGTCAAAGACTGTACGCAAAATTGCGAGACAGCATCGAGGAAGATAAGTCGATCGCGACCTCTGGCAAGGGAAATCTCAATCTCGAGATGGCCAGCCAAGAGTTTGATGTCGAGGCGTTTAGGAAACGATTTGAGAATCACTTCACTGATTCAACCTTGAAGAACGTATTTGAATTGATGGCATTGGAGCGGTGGGACGAATACAAGGGAGATCGCCTGGCGGGCGTTGTCAAACGTCTCAACGACCTGGAAAGTAAGTCCTCGAGTCGGACAGGGGAAGAACGGACTGGGGAAGAACAGGCAGGGGAAGAGCAGACTGGGGAGGAACAGACAGGGGAAGAGCAGTACCGGACCTCAATTTCCGCGGCAAATGACTTGTTCAAATTGATGGCCTTGTTCTTGGCGTTTCGTTTTGAACAGGGCGATTTCGGTGGCTCGGCGGTTGAGCAAATAGCGGTCGACGCCTATGACCTTCACTCGCATTACGAACGAGTCTGGCAGGCGGAACGAGCCCTCGATGACTTTTGGGGGTCGACTAAAGAGCAAGGCGATGATTACGACTATTTCTGGGCCTGTTCCCACGCGTATTTGGAAACCGCGATTCGGTTTAGGCCGACATCTTCGTTGATCGCAAACTTTAACAAGCGTGCTGCCGCCACCGACCTAGCGATGAGGAAACACACACGCGTTTCCTCCAAGGAGGTTAAGGATGTTATTGAGTTTAGCCTGGACGGGGATGAGGAACGGCATCAGGTTCGAATCGATATACCAGCGGCACTGCCGCGTGGTTATGGCATTGTCCGATTTCAGGCCAATCAAAAAATAATTCCTATTGTCGACTGTAAAAGTAGTGAGTCGATTCGTGGGCATATGTTCGAGATTTTCGAGTCAAAGGTAACTAAAGATTTAGATCACTATATTCGGATTGCCGATCTGAAAACGATCGAAGATCGCAAATTGTACGCGACACTCGCTTTTAGGGGGCACCGATCGACTCACGAAATCAAACTCCGCCCAAGAAAACACCTCGTTCAAGACAAGTTTTTCAAAATTGAATTCGATTCTCCATCGTACGATGCGCCGATCGTGACCGTCCGTGGTGCGACTTCGGGAATGCTCGACGTGTTGTTTGTGCTCGACTGTTCAGCCTCGATGAATGATCCGATTGTGGTGGGCGAGAATCGCAAGATTGAATTGACGCGACACGAAGCTGCCAAGAATTCGCTCTCCAGTATTCTCGATCGGATGAGCGAGGAACCCGGGCGATATCGGATCGGACTGTTGGCGTTCGGGCACCGCGCTCGTTGGACGGGGAAAGGCTGGAAAATGGAACGACTCGATGGTCAGAGCAACGGTCCGAGTGGTGATCGGCGCAATGTTTACGTGCCAACGGATGTCGAAGTTATCCACGAGTTAAATGGTTCAGCATTGCCGACTGACATTGTGGAATATGGCCAGATCAGTCAGAAGCTAAAGGGGCTTCGCGCCGCGGGCTCGACGCCGCTCTATTTGTCTGTCAAGCGCGGACTCGAGCATCTCAAGATGCGACAAAAGGAGGGCATAAAGCAGCGACTAATTATTATCTCCGACGGTGTTAATGTTCAAGAAGTACTCGATCGTTCCGCCGTCGCGGCAGGTTCAATGCCCAAAAACTATCAACATACAACGTTCGACGATTTGGATACGTTCGTCGATAGCAAGTATGACGACATCGGAATCGACGTGGTTCACTTTAAACCTGCTAAAGGTGCCGGTCAGGCGACAACCTTGGATAACTATAAAAGCCGCTTGAAGAATTCGGAAAAAATTCCGCAGTTGACAAAAGTCAACGGCAAGTATTTTCCTTCTTCGGACTTCGATAATGTCACGATGGTGTTGAGGTCATTGTTGCCGCGGACAGTTTACCGAGTTGAGTCCGCGAATCCCACCAGTACGGATTGGCAAATCCTCAAGCAGCCATTCATTTGTTCGAGGTTTCCCTTGCCTACTCCACACACAGTGGTTGTCGATAACAACGGCAATCCTGCTTCACGCGAAATAGAACTGGAGGGTGGTGAAAATGTCGAGATTGTTTTCGACGAAGCGGCAAACGACTTGTTGTTCGATCCGTACAAGACCGACTCATTGCAGGCGATAACGTCAGCTTTGGGGGAAGATGAATATACGGTTCGGTTGCACCGTCCGATTCTACGAGGCAAAACAATCGGCTTTGAATTCTCATTCGACAATAAATCGAGAAAACGATTTAGTAGGCGACCGCGAACCATGTGGTTGGAAGTACATCAGCGTCACGCGAAAGATGACCTCTATGTGTTCAACTGCTACGACTTCAAATTTGCCAACGGGGAGCCTGTGCCTGTTGCGAAGTTCGCTCACCTGCCGTGGTATTTCGAGAATAAAGATCTTTCCGCCAGAGTTAAGCTTTGGGTGTCGATGGAGAAGCTGACTGGGCGCGAAGTTAGTCTTGCGGGTGCCGAACTCGATGAAATGATTGGTGGCGATATTGCGCAGATCCGCCGAGCGGGTCCCAGCAAGGTGACTATCACCCTAAAGCCACAGAATGCAGGCGAGAAGGTTGGCGACTGGCTCGTGCGATGTCAGGAATCTGACCATGTACTTCGCAAATACGTACTTCGCAAAGACGAACAGCGCGGCGAGTACGCGATCCATGAGTTCACGCTGTTGGAGGGGACAGCTATCGGCGACCCGCTTCACTTTGAGTTTATGTCGAAACAAGAGCTGACTGGTAAGTGTGCGGAGCTATCGTTCGATCAATTCCCCACCGAGAACCGATAGAGCAAAATAGCATAAATGCCAGGGGAGTTATGTGGTAACGATTGGGCTTTCGGAAATTCTCCAGATGGGCACAATTTAAATGGGGAATGCGAGAAGAAAAGTCTATTTTTTAGGAGTGTATCGAACAGACCAAGCCGTGCAGATTTTTTATCCGATTTCACGCAACAACTCTTGGGTGCCCACGATAACAAATGTAGCAACGGTGGCTCGTCCACAGGTAAAGTCGAAGCTAGTTGGAAGATCGAAGAAGGCGTCGCCTAATTGCAATTCCAGGTACATCGCAAGCCAAAGGGATTTGGGAGCCATTCTCAAATCCCTCTGCTTGTGCGCAGCAGATACGGTTCGTGCAGGGAATTGCAACAACCGTTCTCATCAAACTTTCCGTTCTCCCCAAGATCGGGACACTACGGTTAAGCACAGAGATTGGGTTTAAAAATGTCGCAGGACAACCGACTAATCGCCATCGAAACACCACTTGGTAAAGACCAGCTGCGTTTGCGCGCCTTTTCGGGCGTTGAGGAAATGTCGCGTCTGTTCAGTTTCCAAGTGGAAATGGTTTACATAGGTGGCGAGCTGGAAAAAGATAAAGTCGTCAAGAAATTGGTCGGTCAGAACGTGTCGGTTCGAATCGATTTGCAGCAGGGCAAACGTTATTTCAACGGTCACCTCAATCGGATCACCGCCGACTACGGCGAAGACGGCGGCACTGTCTATCGCGCTGAAATGGTGCCCTGGTTCTGGTTTTTGACCCAGACTTCCGATTGCAAGATCTTCCAGGACAAAGACGTCAAGAAGATCATCGAGGACGTACTCGGCGAGTCCGATTTTAGCGACAAGTTCGAGATGAAGCTGGAAAAGACCTATCCGAAACTGGAATACTGCGTTCAATATCGCGAAACGGATTTCAATTTCATTTCGCGATTGATGGAGCAGTTCGGCATTTTCTTTTACTTCAAACACGATAACGGTAGCCACAAGCTAGTAATCGCTGACACCGCAAGCGGCTACGATAATTTGTCGCAGAGCACTGTCGATTATCCGCTAACACAATCTGATTCCACTGCAAAAGAAGACCACATTCGCGACTGGGAAAGGGTTTACGAGTTTATTTCAGGTAAATGGGCTCAGACGGATTACGACTTCAAGAAACCTAGTACCAGCTTGTTGAACGAAGCGACCACCAAGATTCAGGGGCTGGACGATTCTAAGAAATACGAGGTCTTCGATTACCCAGGCGAATACGTAGAGAAATCGGACGGCAAGAATGAGACCACTGTTCGTATGGAAGAGGAGGAAGTGGCCTTCGACAAAGTCACGGGGTCGAGTATATGCCGCGCGTTCACAACGGGTGCCAAATTCAAAATCGGTGTACATCCAGCGCCCTCGGAGAACGAAAAAGGAAACGAGTATTTGCTGACTTCCGTATCACATAACGCTCGGGAGGCCGCGGGCTATGTATCTGGTTCCGGCGCCACCGGCGGATCGGAATACACTAACCGCTTTAGTTGCATCCCAGCTGATGTCACTTTCCGACCTGCCCGGATTACGCCGAAGCCATTGGTCAGTGGCGTGCAACCCGCCATTGTTGTTGGGCCGTCGGGCGAAGAAATTCACACCGACGAATACGGTCGCATTAAAGTGCAATTCTACTGGGATCGCTATGGCAAGAACGACCAGAAGAGTTCCTGTTTCATCCGTACTTCGCAGAGTATCGCAGGCAAAAAGTGGGGATTTATGGCGATTCCCCGCATCGGTCAGGAAGTCGTCGTCGATTTTCTCGAGGGAGATCCGGACCGGCCATTGATCGTCGGTTGTGTGTACAACGCCGAACAAATGCCAGCCTACGATCCCAAGGAGGAGGCTTCCAAGATCTACTTGAAGTCCAATAGCACCAAAGGTGGTGAGGGTTTCAATGAGCTGATGTTCGACGATAAGAAGGATTCGGAGCGGGTATTTGTCCACGCTCAAAAGAACATGGACGTGCGCGTTCTGAACGATTCGAAGTCGCGGATTTACGGAAATCGACATCAGATCATCGGTTGGGAAAAAGACGGCAAAAAAGGTGGTTCGCAGTATGAGACGATTTATCAAGACAAGCAGATAAATGTCAAACGCAACCAGGATGAACACATCGAGGGTAATTACAAGCTGATGGTCGGGAAAGGTGAGGAGGCAGATGGTGGCAATAGGTTCACCGTTATTGAAAAGAACGACGAAACGACTGTCGGTGGGGAATTTAGCACGTCCATTGGCGGCCATAAAACGGAAGCGATTGGAGCCGACAATTCATTGACCGTTGGGGCTAATGACATGACGAAAGTCGGTACTGATCACAACTTGACTGTCGGAGCTAATTCCAACAACAAAGTCGGTCAGAACTGGTCAGTCGATGCGGGGATGGAAACGCATCTCAAGTCTGGAATGAACGCAGCCCTCGAAGCGGGAATGGCAATTCACGTGAAAGCTGGCATGAACTTGGTTCTCGAGGGGGGGATTGCTGTTACGTTGAAGTGCGGCGGAAGTTTTATCAGCCTCAGCCCAGCCGGTGTATTTATCTCCGGTCCACTTGTTGGTATCAATAGCGGTGGCGCTGCAGGTTCTGGAGCGGGTTGCAAGCCGAAAGCTCCCAAAGCACCTGAGAAAGCAAAGGACTCAATCGACGAAGCTGCACCTGTGATGCCGAAAATGGCTCACGACCACAAGACTGGCTACCCGTCGAATTCCTAAATTTCGTCGAATTTGGAATCAACTACGATAACTTTCCCCACGATTGTTAAGGTAAACGAAAATGAAGCCAGCAGCTCGAATCACCGATATGCACGTCTGTCCGATGGCGACACCAGGCGTTCCTCCGATTCCCCATGTTGGCGGTCCGATATCGGTCGGGGCACCAACTGTTTTGATCGGATTCATGCCGGCAGCCCGCGTTGGCGATATGGCAGTTTGCGTCGGACCTCCAGATGTAATAGCATTGGGATCGATGACGGTGCTAATTGGCTTTATGCCCGCCGCTAGAATGGGCGATATGACGGCACACGGTGGCAGCATTGTGGCGGGGTTTCCCCAGGTTCTCATAGGAGGGTAGCGGCATTTTTCCGCGGCACCCGAGCTTTGGGATTTGGGCAAATAATGCGGTTTTGAATTTTGCGGAATTCGTGCAACAAAGCAGAAGTACCCACGATAACTAAGGTAACAGGCGGGGTCGGACAAAAAATACTACAAAGAACAAGTTGAAACTCGAAAGTTTTGACTGAAAACTCAATACCTTTTTAAAGGATCTGAAACATGGCTGGCTACATCAAACTTGGCGATATCAAAGGTGAATCCGTTGACGCCGATCACAAAGACTGGATCAATCTTCTCAGTGTCAGCCAAGGGCTCTCCCGTCCGATGCGAGCT
>JBLHLE010000033.1:0-15514 GCA_047620805.1 Pirellulaceae bacterium | reverse complement strand
CGTCGCTGTTCGCATGGCGAGCCCGCTTGGCGGAACACAACCTCACGCGGATCCTTCAGCGAGGACTCCGTCGACGCGATATTCTGCAAAGACTCGGCGTCGGCGCCCGCGCTCACCAAGATGGTTTAACTTTGCTCGTCGACTACGGAAACCCTGGAAAATTCGCCGAGCATTTTGCCGGACACGCCATCTATACTCAACAAAAATGGCTCACCTACCACGCCGAAACCATCGCCCGCGAATTCTATCAACACGCGCCGGAAGACCGAGACACACTACCAAAAGAATACTTATCGTGAAGTATTTGCAGATCACTACGAGCACCGACGATGCCTTCCGACAAGTTGAAACCGCCATTCGAGAAGAACATAATTACGATTTGCCTCAAATCATCGCTACGGAAAACGTCGGTGGTCGCAAGGATTATCTGAAGTGGCTAGGAGGAGAATGTCCAACTGTGAGTACCTTGCTGAAGTTTCGAGCCATACTGCACGCGGCGGATAGAACCGATTTCGATACCACCGAATCGATCGTTAACAAAGTCGCCTGCCGTTGCCTGCAAATCCAACAATCGGACTTGCAACCGTTCCACTGCACCTTTGAAGATGCGTTCAGCGCTCTGGAGAAATTGCACCGAATGTTCGTCGAACTCGATGGCTCATTTGTCTGGGTTGGCGATCAAGATGGCAGCCGATGGCAACTTGATGGAGTACTTTATGATTGGGGTGGCCAACTGCAACACGTGGATTTGCAAGGACATTGTTTCCCAGAGCAACTCGAACAGTTGCTGGCATGCCTTGTCGGCCAACAAGCAAATGTCGTGTTTCAACTCCCCGAATTGTCCCTCTATTTGAGCGATTCCGAATTCCGCAAGGTCTCACAAGTCTCGCAATCACAATAAGTTAATGCTCTTCGATGTGTTAACGTCTTGCGAACGGGGCTGATTTGTGGAGATAATAGAGGATTCGAGTTTCGCCGGACGTGTCTATACGTAGGACCGGTGTGGGATCGTGGCGTGCAACAATGCTGGAATGATCTCACGACAAACAATAGAGAGTAGATCCAGTGCAGTTGAATCAACGCAAAACAAAGCTCATGACCGTCCGCGCCATTCAGGCGTCGGGGCTCATTCACATAGCGTTGGGTTGCGCGCTGGCAGCTTCACAGACTCCCTATGTCAAACAACTCTTCGTGCCGACAGACAATGTCAGCCGCCAGATCGAACTGACAACCGCGTTCAGCGAAACGACGACTCAGCGGCTAGAAACGAACTTCGCCAGTCCCCCCGTATTGATTAGTCCGGGTCGAGCTCAGTTCGCGGACCAAACTTTTATCGAGACACTCTCGGTCGACGTTGCACTTGAATCGATCATCTCCGCTCAAGTCATTCAAGACGCGATCGCTCGGGCTACTGTTTATGTTACCCGAGTCGACAGTACATCGATTGACGACAACAACCAAGCCTCCCCAACCGATGTCGCGTCATTGGATTCGCCGACCGACACACTGATCGGCAGCGATATCCAACCAGTCGAGCGTACTGAAGAAACAGATGCGCCGACTATCGATGCAGTCGAACCGGTGACGACACCTCGAAAGCAACCTTCCCCCGTACAGCCTAAAGTTGCAGGAGTGAGGGCTTCGGCACCGCGACAAGAGTTGGTTGCCCCCAACTTCTCGTCGAATCGACCTCCGCGTTATCCAGATCGAGCGAAGCTCAATCGATGGGAAGGCGTAGTTCTTCTCAAAGTTGAGGTCGACGAACACGGTTTGGTCACGGAAGTCAAAGTGATTCGAAGCAGCGGTCATTCGATCCTCGATGCGGCTGCGGTCAACTCCGTTCGTTCGTGGCACGGTACGCCAGCGAAATGGAATGGAAAACCGATCAGCTCTAGCTGGGATCTCCCCGTCAAATTTAAGCTATAATCGCCTCTTCAACACGTCTCTTTTCTGTAGCCATTTCATGATCAAACACGTTCTCATTCTCGGGGGCGGCAGTGCAGGTTTTCTTGCGGCGGGTACGCTCAAAGCGCGGCACTCAAACCTCAAGGTAACTATTGTTCATTCCACCGAGCTAGGCATTATTGGCGTCGGTGAAGGGACAATTCCCATCATCCAAAAGCATCTACACGGAACGATGAACATCGATCCGGCCGAATTTTTCCGCGATGTTCGCCCGACGTGGAAACTGGGCATTCGCTATGAGTGGGGACCAAGAGAGTATTTCAACTACACTTTCGAGCCACAGTTAGATCTGAAGTACTCGAGAGTTCCCAAACCTAATGGCTTCTATACGTGGGACAACTTTGAAAACCATACGGTCCAATCGGCCTGTATGGCCATGGGCCGCGTCTTTCCAAAACAAGAAAATGGCGCCCCCTATATTTGCGAAGGTACCGCCTACCATCTCGAAAACGAGCCGTTTGTCCGCTACCTCACGAAGTACGCCGAAAGAATCGGCGTCGAGATCATCGACAATAAAGTCGTGGACGTAGCTCAAGACGAGCACGGCATCAAAAGTATCACGCTAGAATCTCAGCAGATCTTGGAAGCGGACCTGTTTGTCGATTGCTCCGGTTTCGCGTCGATACTGATGGAGAAGGCTCTCGAACAACCCTATACCAGCTTCAAAGACCGGCTCCTCTGTGATCGAGCCGTAGTTGGTGGATGGATGCGAAAGCAAGACGAACCAATCCTTCCGTACACCACCTCGGAAACGATGGACTGTGGTTGGTGCTGGCGAATCGATCACGCTGAAAAAGTCACTCGTGGCTATGTCTACAGTAGCGACTTTATTTCGGATGAAGCCGCGGAAGCGGAATTCCGCCGAAAGAATCCGCGCATCGACTCAACCAGAGTCATACGCTTTAAGAGTGGTCGGCACGCTAAGTCTTGGGTGAAAAATGTCGTGGCAATAGGAAATGCCAACGGCTTCGTCGAACCGCTCGAAGCAACTTCCATTGGAGCGATCTGCTTCGCCTCCCAATCACTCGCCGAATCGCTTGCTGAAACAAATTTCTCGCCTACTCAATCCATCGTCTCTAACTACAACGACTACATTGATCGCAGTTGGAATGGCATCGTCGACTTTCTAACAGTGCATTACAAATTCAATACGCGACTGGACAACGAGTTTTGGCGGGCCTGCCGCAATATTGACATCGGCCGGGCCGAGCGGTACCACCAATACTACGTCGACAATGGCCCCAGCAACCTCTGGAAAAAATGCCTTATCGACCCCGTCGACCAGTTCGGACTCGACGCCTATTTGGCTATGTTTATCGGACTCCAGGTGCCACACAACAATACTTACCAACCCGGCGAAAACGAATGGGCGGAATGGCGGCAAATCCAAGCCGCAGTCCAACGCCAAGCAGCGGCAGCATACACACAAGAAGACGCCCTAAAGATTATCTGCTCGCCGAAATGGAATTGGAGCAAGGACTTCTATAAACAAATGGCCGTCGGGTTCTAAAGCGTCAACGCACAAATACGCAGGACGCTGCTAATCGTCTTTCTGTTGCCAGAAGCTCAGCGTATCTCGCAGCGTGTCAGTCAGCGAATAGACAGGCTTCCACTTTGTGTGACTGCGCAGTTTACTAATGTCCGCGATCGGCTGCTGAACGGTTTGCGGCGAGACTTCAATGACTTCACGATCGGGATCGACCATCTTCGAAAGTTGTGCGAAGATGTCACCGCTGCGACGACTGATACCGGTGCCGATGTTGTACGCTTCGCCGACTTGCCCTTTCTCCATTAAGGCACGGTAAGCGCGGACGATATCGCGGACATCGGACAAATCCAAATTAGCGTCCATCGTCTGCACTCGAATTGGTTTGCCATCTGTGGCAGCGAACTGCCGTACCCAGTCCGGCAGCACCATTCGCGGCGACTGCCGTGGCCCGGTATGGTGAAACGCTCGAGCGATCATTCCCGGCATTCCCCGTTGAATCGCTGTGGCAAAAACCTTCTCCGCCGCAAACTTTGTCTTGCCATACGCGCGATGTGGAGCCAGTTCAGTACTCTCAGAAACAATCGGCGCAGCCGTGGTCACTCGCCCATAAACATGGCAACTACTTGTAAACAGTACTTTGGGCTTGGGGTCCAAAGACATCGCCAATTCCGTCACCGCTCGAGTGCCCTCGACGTTGGTCGCGATCGCCAACTCATTGGGCTCCGCGCCGCCGCAATCTGACGGCGTACTCATAGCGGCCAAGTGATAGATGCATTCCGGAGCAAATATCTCAATCTCTTTGTGCGCGGCGGCAGTCAAAGGCTGGGAAACATCCCATGAAAAAAGAGCGATGTCACTCGCCAATTCCACCGGAACTCCACCACCCCAACGAGCGCTCCGCGAGCAACCCATGAGTTCGTCGCCGTTTTGCAACAAATACTCCGCGAGAAACGACCCCGCGAAACCCGTTATTCCTGTAATCAGTGCGCGCACTGCTCGTGTACTCCAAATCTCTTAGATGCAAATCGTGTTCTAAAACCGAGTCGCGTTTTGTCGCCAAGGCGGCGCAAAATGCAAATACTAAACGAAAGTCGCTACTCGCGCTTTCTTCCGCACAACTCCGCCAACAATTCTTCATTTGCTGGCGGGAAGCGATACTCACCCAACTCTTCACGCGTCACCCAACGAAAACCGTTGCGTATGGTCTGCCGTGGATCGGAAGGCTCACAAGCAAAAAAGTGTAATCGCAACTTATCGTGCTCGTAATCGTAGTCCGTAACATCGTACCCATCGATGACGCGTACCACCAATCCAGTCTCTTCGCGACACTCTCGTACTGCCGCTTCTTCCGGCGACTCGTGCAACTTTACTTTACCGCCCGGAAACTCCCAATACCCGCCTACTACGACATCTTCCGATCGTTGTCCAATCAGAAAGTGGTCGCCGCTCTGGACAACCGCAATCGCAATCAGGGTGGGACTTTCCATAATTACCTGTTGTCCTTCATGAGAATCGCCTGGACATCAGGAATCTCCAAAAATCGCCCGGGAGAACCCATCGCGTTGTAGCCGGCGTCAACGTGCATGGTCTCGGCCGTGATTGCCTTCGACATATCCGACATCAAAAACGCTCCGACCTGCCCGACTTCTTCGTGATCAATGTTACGTCCAAGTGGCGATATATGACCGTAAAACTTCAACATTTCTTTCGCCCCTGCTGCGGATGCGGCGAGCGTCTTGAGCGGACCCGAACTCAGGGCATTCACTCGTATTCCGCGTGGCCCCAAGTCGTGAGCCGCGTAACGGACTGCGGCCTCTAAAGCGGCCTTGCAAATTCCCATTACGTTGTAGCCTGGCACGATCTTCTCACTGCCAAAGTAAGTCATGGCCAAAATCGAACCGCCGTCGTTCATGATTCCCCGAGCCTCGCGGCAGACGGCCAGCAAACTGTAGGCGCTGATGTCCATCGCCATATTAAAACCCTCGCGGCTCGTCTCGATCGTGTCCTTTTTCAAATCTTCGCGATCGGCGAATGCAATTGAGTGCAAAACGAAGTCAATGGAGCCCAATTCTTCTTTCGCGTGAGTCATAACTTCGGCGATGTTCTCATCGCTCTGGACATTCAAGGGGATCAAGAACTTCGCGTTCGGATGTCCATCAATCGCTTTTTCCACCCGACGACGATTCTTCTTGCGGTCATCATCAGGGCGATCGGGCAAATGAGTAAAACCACATTCGCCACCCTGATCCATAACTGCTTTGGCAATTGCGATCGCGATCGAATCCTTGTTGGCTACGCCCAGAATTAATCCTTTTTTCCCGTCAAATAGACCCATAAAACGCTCCTCGCTCGTCAAACTGGCTGCTGTATTCTTCAATAGACATTCAAGCTCTCCAGAATACCGATTTAGTCCCTATCGCACCACTCCTAACGCAGCTTTCATTGTCAGGTTTGTCGTCAATCGGATTGCAAGTCCCCACAAAACGAAGACAATAGGCCAAAAGCGACTGACACCGAATCGATGACAACAGGCCAGGAGTGATCCATGCCAGAACTACCAGCCACAGCGAGGTTTGGATTAAACCCGTGGGCTCAACAGCTTTCGCCACTGCTCTTGGCGGCTGCGAACCGAGCGGACGACTCACAGCGATTTGCGACTCGAGCACTCGAAATCATTCGCCAGGCGATTGGAGCGGACGAAACCGTATTAGCTCGAGGAACCCGCGGTCGCTGGCGCGTCTCCAACCAATCCGGTGGCGAAACGCAATCAGCCCCCGACTCAATCCTGGCCGAAGTACTCGACACCGAACGTCCCACTCAGTCTGGTGATTGGGTTGCCGCTGCCGTCTCAATCGCGCGCGGCGAAGTCTTCGCCGCTCGACGTCTGCAAAGCAAAAACGTCTCGCTACCCGACATCGATGCAATCGCCGGCATTCTTGGCGAAGCACTGCTCGCCGTACGCGGATCCACTCTCGCCCAACGTCGCATCCGTCGACTCGAAGCTATTCTCGAAATTGCCGCGAGCTGGCAACAGACCCAAGAGATGGATGAACTGCTCACGCAAATGGCCGAAACTTCCACTCGATTATTGAACGCCGAACGGGCGAGTATTTTCCTGTGGGATCGCACCGCCAAAACTCTCGTCGGCCGGCCAGCACTCGGCGTCGAAGGGGGCGAACTGCGAATTCCCGACAACGCTGGAATTGTTGGAGAAGTGGTTCAAACCGGACAACCTCTTCGCGTGGACCAGGGCGACGACGCCAGCGTTATCGATCGCCACGTCGACGAAGAACTTAACTTTCAGACGCGAACTCTTTTGTGCGTTCCGCTGTTCGGCCAAAGCGGTGAACTGTTCGGCGCTTTTGAAATGATCAACAAAATCGATGGCAGCTTCACCGACGACGACGAATCCGCACTCGTCGAACTTGCAACTCACGCCGCCATCGCACTCGAAAACACGCAACAAGTCGAACAACTCATTAAGACGCGGAACCAGATCGCCGAACAATCGGCGGGCGAAGTTCAACTAATCGGACAATGCCCCGCAGTCGAAGCGCTGCGGTCGACGGTGCAGCGTGTCGCCAATACCGACTTGGCGATCCTCGTCCTTGGAGAAAACGGGACAGGTAAAGAGGTGGTGAGCCAGATGATCCACTATCTAAGTCGCCGACGACACGAGCCGCTGGTCGCCGTAAACTGCGCGGCAATGACCGAAACGCTCTTGGAAAGTGAATTGTTCGGTCACGAAAAAGGGGCCTTTACGGACGCTCACGATACGCGGATCGGTAAGTTCGAACTCGCTTCCGGTGGTACGCTTTTTCTGGACGAAATCGGCGACATGAGCCTCAGTGGTCAAGCGAAGTTGCTGCGAGTGCTCGAAGAGAAGATCGTTGTCCGTGTTGGTGGGTCCACCAATATCCACACCGACGCGAGAGTGGTCGCTGCGACCAATCAAAATCTAACGGAAATGGTTCGCGAGAAAAGGTTCCGCGAAGACCTCTATTTTCGACTGAATGTCGTGACGCTCGACATTCCAGCACTGCGACAACGTGGCGAAGACATTATTGTTCTGGCAGAACATTTTCTCCGCAACTTCTGTATCAAGGCACGCCGTAAGCCGCCAAAGTTCTCTGCAGCCGCCAAGAAACGACTACTCGGTCACGCCTGGCCTGGAAATGTTCGCGAACTACGCAATCTCATGGAGAGACTCGCGTACTTGTCCGCCGGCGACAAAGTCGATGCCGAAGATCTCGCCTTCATCCTCTCTCCCAACGCCGAAGGCCCCGCCATGTTCTCTTGGGATTTGCCGTTGGCCGATGCGACGAAAAGCTTTCAAGTCGAATACATTAAAAAACTCGTCGAGCAAAGTCGCGGTAATATGACAGAAACGGCCAAACGCCTCGGCCTACATCGCAGCAACCTCTACCGCAAAATGCGGCAGCTAGATATGGACGTCGAAGAGGAGTAACAAAACTCTTCCTCTCTAACCGTCGACTTCAACTGAGACTTCAACGCCCAACCGAACTCAATTCAGCTATCCAAGTCTCGCGCAAACTCTGTCGAGAGTGAACCCGCGTTGGCGACTTGAGGCTTAAGAATAAGTTGAAGTGGCTGATCAAGTCCGCCTCCGCGTTTCGGCCAAGGGATTGCTCGTTACCTGTAACGGGAACGCGATTACTGAAGGCGCACCAGGCAACCTTCGGCTGTCCCAAGTCACGCGCAATCCCAACTTTCGGGCGGATCACCGGTTTTTCGGGTACCCAAACCCAAACCCAAATTACACGAATATTTCACGTTAAATACGTGTTTCTGCAAGATAACTCTCTAAAACTCCACTAATTACATGACGCTTTAAATAGTTTTAACTATTCTAACGGTTACGCGGATATTTCCGCCTACTACCCGCCATTCCTGCAATTTTCATCTTTCAAATGCCGCGTCTTCATTGGAGTTTTCCATGTTTCTGAAACGTCTACGACAATTGGTTCGTCGCAAAAACCGTCAGCGGAGCCTACAAGCACTACCTCAATTCGAGACGCTGGAAGATAGAATCGTCCTCTCCTATGCTGCGACAGTACTTGCTGACAGCCCAGTTGCCTATTGGCAACTCGACGAGTCGACTGGTACCAATGCCGACGACACGAGCGCCGGCAACATGGACGGAACTTACGCGGGCGGCTTCACTCTTGGAACGGCAGCCGCAACGCCTCAACTTGGCACCGCGGCAACTTTCGACGGCAGTAGTGGCCGAGTGAACACTGCGGTTTCTTTGAGTGGTTTGCAGCAATACACAATTGAACTGTGGGCCAACCCTGCGGCAGCGTTGGGGAACCGAACTGGTCTCGTCGGACAAAACGATGCATTCGAATTCGGTTTCAGCAACTCCACTAATATTCAGATGTGGAATCAGGGTGCAGGAGCAATCGACGTGGGCTACGACACAGGCGCGAATACGGGCCAGTGGGTTCACATCGTAGCGGTGGGAACTGGAACAGAACAGCGTATTTACATCGACGGCGCGATCGCCGGAACTCGCAGCCACGGCGCACTCGGCGGAAACGGATACGGCGTTTCTGGTGAACTGGTGAACATCGGCGGCGACGGCATATTTGATGCAACCGGAAACTGGTTCAAAGGCGCCATCGACGACGTCGCGATTTACTCCACGGCACTTAGCGGCGCCCAAATCCAATCGCACTACGATGCGGCATTTTCGACTGACGTCGAATGGGACGGCGGCGCTGGCGATAGTGACTGGAACAATCCAGTAAACTGGGTGGGCGACAATAACATCCCGGATCAAGCTGACGAAAATGCATTCTTTGGCGATACCGGTGCTGGTACGGTCAACATGCCAACAAGCCAAACTGTTTTTGGTATTCAGTTTGCCAATGACACCGGCTCCTACACGCTGAACGGCCCCGGCGTTTTGACCGCCGAGAAGATTGCCCAATCGGGCGCGGCGAGTAACGAAGTTGCTACGAACATTGTCTTTACTAGCGGAGACGTCGCCAATGGTGGCAGCGGTCTTCTCACGATCAGTGGCGATGTCGACATTAACTCCGTCGACTTGAATGTCTCTGGTGGCGGAAACACGACGATCAGCGGTGTTGTTTCCGGCACGGAGCTGACAGTCATCACGACGGGACTACTTAGCGGCTCGCTCGCGGGCGACATTAGCTTGGCTGCGAATCCGGGTAACGCTGGATTCCTTCTCAGTCCGGCGGCTGGACTGTCATCCTCGTCACCACCTTGGGCAGGCAACTTGACGTGGGTTTACACGGGGCAAGTTTTCGATGCCGACGGCATTTTCTCGTTCGGTGAAAACATCGATGACAAGGTCCGCATCTCCGTCGATGGTGTCGCGGCACTCAGCAGCGACGCCTGGAATGTACCGACCAGCACAGCAAATTCAGCAAACAATTCGGCCGCTGGCGCTGGCACAACTGATTGGGGAATGGGCCCGAACGCCGACGGTTGGCACGACATCGAAATCCGCATGAGTAATGGTGGCGGCGGCGCCGGTGCTGTAGGGGGCAGCGGCTGGTCCGGCACTTACGGGATTGGCTTTAGCGACGCTGGTACGACGAGTACCGACGGCAGCAACTATGTTCCCCCAATTGACCCAGGCGATGGAACGCTGTTCCGCTCCATCGATCGTAGTATCGGCGATGCCAGCCTCATCAAGACCGGCGACGGAACACTCACCCTTTCGGCTGCCAACACGTATACAGGTACGACTCTTTCCATGGGCGGCACAATTGCAGTCGCCAATTCTGACGCGCTCGGTGACAACTCGGCCGGGACGATCATCGCCGACAACGGCGACATTCAACTCGTCGGTGGCGTCGCGACTCCAGCTGGCGAAACCTTGACATTCACAAACGTCAACAGCAGCAACCAAGTCGCCTCGCTCAGCAACGCTGGCGCCAATTCCTGGGGTGGCGAAATCTACGTTGAATACGACGGCGCTGTGATTCAATCTCAGGTCGGAACGCTAGACATTCTCAACACCGTCGCGCTGGTTGACTCCAACCTCGCCTTTGGCGGCGATGCGACAGTCAATGTCATAGGGAATATCGGCGGCGCGACCGGTGACATAACTAAAATTGGCGATGGTACGACGATCTTTGCTGGCGACAACAGCTTTGCTGGCGCATTGATCGTCGAGGACGGCACTCTCAGCGCGGCATCCGTCACAGCACTTGGGGCGACGGGCGGCGGTACGATTATCGGCGATGGCGGTACGATTTCGCTAAATGGTGTTGCGATTTCAGGCGAGCAATTGAGTTCTTCTGACCTTAACGGATCGGGCCAAGATTCTACTCTCGACGGCCAAGGTGATTCGACTTGGGATGGTCCGATTAACATCACTTCCAACAATTCGACGTTCAGCTCCACTGGGGGAACGCTCACTGTTGCCGGCGACACATTGATGAGCGGTGGCGACCTGACCTTTGACGGCAGCGGCGATATCGATGTCTCTGGCGTCATCATCGGTAGCGATTACATTCCAGGTCTGTTGGCTGGTTCACTTACTGGCGACATCAACTTGAACGCTAACCCGGGAAATGCGGGCGTATTCTCCAGTCCCCATGCAGGGTTAACTGATTCATCACCACCGTGGGCGGGCAACTTGACATGGGTCTACACCGGTCAAGTGTTTGACGCAGATGGTATTTTCTCATTCGGCGAGAACATCGACGACAAAGTTCGCATATCCATCGACGGAACGGAAGCCCTCAGCAACGACACTTGGAACCAACCAACGACAACCGGCAGCGCATCGAACAATGGTGCGGCGGGCGCCGGAACAGTGGACTGGGGTATGGGTCCCGGCGGCGACGGTTGGCACGATATCGAAATCCGCATGAGTAACGGCGGAGGAGGAGCTGGTGGCGTCGGTGGTACCGGTTGGAGTGCGAACTTCGGAATCGGCTTTAGCGCTAGTGGCAGCACGAGCAATGACGGCAGCAACTACGTTGCTCCAGTCGATCCGGGCGATGGCTCGTTGTTCCGCACGCGAGCGACTCCTGGCGATGTCACTCAAGCTGGCTCGGGCAGCACAACATTATCGGCAGCGAACTCATACTTCGGTGACACCGTCATCCTTAACGGTACGCTCGTCGCTGCCAACAACGATGCCCTTGGCGGTATCAGCGCTGGCACCACGATCGGCGACGGCGGCACGCTTGGATTGTCCGGCGGAGTCACCATCAGTACCGAGTCTTTGACTGTCAGTAATATTGGATCGACTGGTTTGGACGGCGTCATCTCAAATATCGACGGCGACAACACCGTTGATGTGACGGTCGACCTCCAAGCGGATATCACGTTCAATTCGGACGCTGGAACTCTCACCGTCAACAGCGACGTCAACCAAATCAACAATGCGATCACTGTCGACGGCGCTGGCGACGTAACATTGACTGGAAGCATTACGAATTCGGGCGTTCGCACTACTGGCTTGATCGCTGGTACCTTGGCGGGCGATATCAATCTCGCTCCGAATCCAAGCAACCAGGGAATTGTTCTCACTCCGGCAGCTGGCAACTCAAGTGCATCTCCCCCCTGGGCCGGAAACTTAACTTGGGTTTACACCGGTAAGTTCTACGATGCCGACGGCGTCTTCTCCTTTGCCGAGAACATCGACGATAAAGTTCGCGTGTCGATTGATGGCACCGAAGTCATCAACAACGATGCGTGGAATGTCCCGACCACTTCCGGAAGCTCGCTAAATAACACGGCAGCTGGCGCCGGGACGCTGGACTTTAACATGGGTCCCGACAACGACGGCTGGCACGATATTGAAATTCGCATGAGCAACGGAGGCGGTGGCGCAGGTGCAGTTGCCGGCACGGGTTGGGCTGCTGACTTTGGCTTTGGAGTCAACATTGATGGTTCGACAAGCAACGACGGCAGTAACTACGTTATTCCGGTAGATCCAGGCGACGGTTCGGTCTTCACCAACGGTCCGAAGATCCAAGTCGATTCCGCCCTTGAAAAGAACGGCGCAGGTACTTTAACTCTCTCCGGCGACAGCGACTTTGCTGGCGGCGTAAACGTGAATGGCGGAACGCTACTCGTTAGCAATACCGCTGGTTCGGCGACCGGAACCGGTCCCGTTGCTCTGGCGAGCGGCACCACATTCACCGGCGATGGTTCGGTCTCGGGCGACGTCACAGCTGCTGCCGGATCGTCAATCGCTCCCGGCAACACAGTCGGTTCCGTATCGGTGAACAACGCTTCCATAGCGGCGACGGCCAACATGGCCGTCGAGCTAACAAGCGCGGGACACGATACACTCGACGTCGCGGGTCAGTTAACTCTGACTGACGCCGACCTAGCGGCTACTTTGGAAGCTGGATTCCGTCCGACAGATGGTCAAGTGTTTGTCGTCGCGAACAATGCCACCAATGCCACGAGCGGCACGTTTGCAGGCCTAGCCGATGACGCGACGTTTGAGTTGAGCAACGGTTCGACGAACCGTTACTTCTCGATCTCTTACGATTATGATGCTGACTCGAGCACCGAGGGCGGAGGCGATGATATTGCCCTGATCCACATGAACCGAGTACCTGTCATCAGCCTGGCGAATGTGCCCATCGCAATCGACGAAGGTAGCGGCTTCGACTTGGATGCGACCGGAACGACCGATGCAGACCTCGACCTGCTAACTTTCAGTTGGGATTTAAACAACGACGGCACGTTTGGCGACGCAACGGGCGACAGTGTTTCCCTGACACTCGCCGACCTACTGTTGATCGATCCGAATTTCGGCGATGGCCCAAACACCTTCCCCGTCGCGTTGCAAGTGAGCGATGGCGAAGCAACCGTTACGCAAGCGACAACCGTTACGGTCAACAACGTCGCTCCCACGGCAACCGTTGCCGGATCGAACAGTGGCGTTCCCAACCTACCGCTCGACTTCACTATCGCGGCGATCAACGAACCGAGTCCATCGGATGCAGCAGCTGGGTATACCTACACCATTGATTGGATGGACGGATCCGGAATCGAAACGATTGGTCCGGGTGCCTCCAATAGCATTGACTTGCAACACGCGTTTGGCGAATTCGGTACGTTCGCTGTAACCGTTACTGCGGCCGATAAAGACGGCGGTACTACCTCGGCTATCTTGACCGTGCAAATCGACCCGGTAGCCAAGATTGGCGACAACGTATTCGTTGGCGGTACAGATTCAGTCAACGATCGAATTATCATTCAGTCGGCTGGCAACGATGAAGTATTCGTACGATATAACAACGTCCGGTACGGTTCGTTTGAAACTTCGCCAACGTCGATCGTTGAAGTGTTCGGCGGCGAGGGCAACGATCGCATTACCGTGGCGGGTTGTATTGAGACGGAAGTCCACCTGGAAGGTGGTAACGACTACTTCGCTGGCGGCACCTGCAACGATTCGGTATGGGGTGGCGAAGGTCGTGACATGATCTTGTTGGGCGAAGGTAATAACTGGGCCAACGGCGGCGGCGGCAACGACACCATCACCGGCCGAAGCGGCAGCGATTGGCTGTACGGCGACGCTGGAAACGATCGACTGCAAGGTGGTGGCGGCCAAGACTTCCTCTTTGGAGACTCTGGCAACGACCGATTAAACGGCGATGCTGGTGCGGATCTGTTAGTTGGCGGCATTGGCAATGATATCATGGCCGGCGGTGGTGGCGACGATGTCCTGCTCGGTGGTCTTGGTAACGATTTGTTACGCGGCAACGATGGCAACGACTTGTTATTGGGTGGAGCGGGTGAAGATCGCCTGCAAGCACACCGTGGCAACGATTTCCTGAGCGGCGGCGAGGCTGCCAACGAAGACGATGCAGCTGCTCAATTGCAGATCCTAACCAACTGGAGCATCTCGCACATCCACGATCACCTCGGTACTCTGACCGATGACGGCGATCGAGATGCACTCAGCGGCGGAGGCAGCGCCGACAACTTCTTCAGTGGCGTCGACGATACGCTTTCTGACGTTCGTAGCAACGATACCGAAACGACTCTCTAGAAGAAACCTAATTCGCTTAAACTTCCAAAGAGCTCCCGAGGCAATTGCCGGGGAGCTCTTTTTTTTGTTGCACCAAAGAAAAAAATCAAACCTGCAATTCCATTCCGTCACTCCGCGCCATAGACTCAATGCATCATGGCCGAGTCTCTAAACAACCGATCCGCTGATGAGCCGCCTGCTTCCTACATTTCGAACGTAGTCGTTCGCCTCTGCGTACTGTGCGGACTATTGGCATCGCTGGCGACGCTGCTTTCGTTTGGAGCACGTTATCACTGGGTGCTAGACCTGTTCGTCAACATGCGTTCGCAGTTGGCACTTGGCCTGACCCTGGCAACCGTGCCGCTGCTGTTCTATCGCAATTGGCGTCACGTTTTGGTTTTCACAATTTGCCTATTGGTCAATCTAGCCGACGTCGTACCGCTCTATCTGTCGCCAACAGTAGACCCAGCGACAGGGCAAATGCGCGAGCTGACAGTGTTATCCGGCAATGTTCTATCCAGCAACGGAAACAAACGGGGCTATTTGGACTACTTGCGGAAGCAGAAGGCGGATTTGGTCTTGCTGCTGGAAGTGGATCCGGCGTGGGCGGAAGCCGCGAGTCAACTGTCGGACGAGTATCCTTATCAAATCGTTAGTCCGCGTCGCGACAATTTTGGCCTGGCACTGTTTAGCCGATATGAACTCGTCGATGCGCGGGTGGACTTGACGTTGGGTTTGCCGACGATTGTCGCGGATGTAAAGATCGATGGGAGCAGAATCACTTTTATTGGTACACACCCGCTGCCACCTGTCGGAGCAGAGCGGTTTGAGATTCGGAACACACAGCTGTCGGCGTTAGCGACCAGGATTCAAAAGTTGGAGCATCCAGTCGTTCTTTGCGGTGACTTGAACACGACGCCTTGGTCGCCTGCCTTTAAAGAGCTGCTGGCGCGCGGCGGACTACGGGATGCACGAGTTGGCTTTGGGCTGCAATCGACCTGGCCAGCAATACCATGGCCGATCGCAATTCCGATAGATCACATTCTCGTTTCACCGCAGTT
>JBLHLE010000032.1:0-15601 GCA_047620805.1 Pirellulaceae bacterium | reverse complement strand
TCACGGGAATTGTGTGCTGAAGATCCGGGAGAATCTTCCAGGATTACCTGCCAATATCCGACATCAATCCACTTTTCGAGTTTCCGGCCGACCCGATTGCATTCCATCGCAGTGCAAGTGCCGCCCGCAGAACGTATCATGTATTTCAATTTACCCTCGTGTATTTCAATGTACTCTGGGAAACTAAAGTGTTATAGGAAATTCGGCTGCGACTTGGCGGGACATCCGTTGAGGAACACAACAGCCTTTGAAGAAGGACGACATCTATGGAATCGACATCGAAAATCGCACTGGTCACTGGTGCTGGCTCCGGAATAGGTCGCAGCGTTTCAACTGCGCTGTTGAAGAACGGCTTCCGAGTTGTCTTGACGGGACGAAGGGAATCGACACTACAGGAGACAATAGAGCTGGCTGGCGGCGATGCTTCGAACACTCTTGCCGTTGTCGCCGATGTAACCCAGCCGGATTCCGTCCGGCAACTTTTCGCGAAAACGGCCGAGGCATTTGGACGACTCGACGTCCTCTTTAACAACGCCGGAATAAACGTGCCTGCAGTACCCTTGGAAGACTTGCCGTTCGAACACTGGCAGTCGGTCGTCGACACGAATTTGACAGGCAGCTTCCTGTGCACTCAAGAGGCGATCAAACTGATGCGCGACCAATCGCCGCAAGGCGGCCGCATCATTAACAATGGCTCGATCTCTGCATCTGCTCCCCGACCGATGTCCGTCGCTTATACCGCGACAAAACACGCCATCACTGGCTTGACCAAATCCACGTCTCTCGATGTACGAAAATACAATATTGCCTGCGGGCAAATTGACATCGGCAACGCATCCACCGACATGACCGGTGCCATGCAACAGGGCGTACCGCAAGCCGACGGCTCCATCGCAACCGAACCGACCATGTCCGTCGAGAACGTCGCCAATGCAATCCTCTACATGGTAAGCCTGCCGTTGGACGCCAATGTTCAATTCCTGACTGTCATGGCGACGCAGATGCCGCTCATAGGTCGCGGGTAAATCAAGCGAGTTGCCCATCCACCACACCCATCGTTTGAAAACTATTCAACAACCTTGAGTGACGACTTTGCAGAGAGCTAGTCTTCACCCAAGTTTTGAGGGGGTTCGTCCATATCACCAGCCCCTTCAAACGTGTTATTTTTTCCGGTCGCCTTTGGCCCTTGGAAACTTCGCGCCGGTGTCTTTCAGCCAAACGCTAAGTTTGTCGTTCAACCGATTCGCGATGTCGGGCATCTGAGCGGCCAAGTCGTTTTTCTCGCTAATGTCTTCAGCCAAGTTGTATAGTTCGACATTTCCAGAACCGTAAAAACGAACTAGCCGCCAATCCCTATCGCGAATTGCACCGTGCGGCTTCGCTCCGCCGCCATGTGAATGTGGATAATGCCAGTAGAGTTCATCGCGACCAAGATTAGATTTTGGATCCTTGAGAATCGTGGACAAGTCTACTCCGTCCACCATCTTGTTATGCTTCGCGTCCCCTTTGAGTCCTGCCATCGCCAGCATTGTGGGGTAGTAATCGACGCTAATTACAGGAGTGTTGTTGACGCTACCTTCTGGAGTCACACCCGGCCATTTAACGACCGTGGGTACGCGAACTCCACCTTCGTACGCAGAACCCTTTCCTGCCCGAAGCGGTGTGTTTTCGGTGGGGTTACCTTTTCGGTCGAGACCACCGTTGTCGCCCGTTAAAAAGATCGCGGTGCGATCGGCAATTCCCAGCTCTTCCAACCGCTTGGTTATCCGCCCAACGCTCAAATCTACGGCGTGAACCATGGCAGCGTACTTTGCGTTTTTATGTCGACTACCCGGCTTGATCTTCGCTTTATAATGTTCCACCAAATCCGGCCGACCTTCGATCGGCGTATGGACCGCATAGTACGGAAAGTACAAGAAGAACGGGTCGTCTTTCCAATCGTCAATTATCTCGATGGCCTCGTCCGTCAATCGATCGGTGAGAAAGTCGCCCTCTTTTCCACCCTTTGGCATCGTGCCGAGAGTTCTTGTACCGCGGGTGTACGGATGGAAGTAGCTACCGGGAGCGCCCCAATGGTTGCCCGCCACGTTAATGTCAAATCCTTGGTCTTCGGGATAGTAGTCCGCGACATCGGGAGCTCCGCGCGGCGCGAGGTGCCATTTGCCGACATGTGCCGTCTTGTAGCCCGCCGTTTTAAGCACCTCGGCGATCGTCACCTCCTCGTGCCTCAATTTCATGCTCGCGTCGCTAATCCAATTGGTTACACCCGTCCGCGGCGGATACTTTCCAGACATAACCGAAGCGCGAGTTGGCGAGCAAACCGTGCAGGCCGCGTAGCCGTTGGTAAACCTCATCCCAGTTGCGGCCAACTGGTCCATGTTCGGAGTCTCGTAAACGTCGCTGCCAAAGCAACCACCATCCGTCCAACCCCAATCGTCGACTAATAGAAAAATGAAGTTCAGTTTCTCTGCTTGGAGAGGCTTTGCGAACCAGCACAAAATCGTCAGTGCGACGATAAACAACAATGACTTGGAACGGGGCATATCTACTCGTCCTGTGATTTTCACTTTGGGTGTCAACTTCTCGTTAGTCGATCGACGATATTTTCTCCTCCATTCTAAACCGGCCACTGTTCTAGACTGGACTGGTCCGGAAAAAATAATCTGGGGGAAGCCAGTGGACGGACTGGCAATACATATCCGCGCTAATCGAGTTGTTTGGCCGGAAGAGCTGCCGCAAGTCGTCACCATCGATGGCGAAATGGCGAGTGGAAGCTCCGCTAGTTTCTAAAAGCAACCCAAAGTCCATCAAAATCGAAGTCCTGAAAACTAGTCAGTAAGGATCCGCAGTGTATAACCTTGCTGCTACTCAGCTACCTTGGTGCAGCGAAAGACACCTAGCCCGGCGCTTTCGCCGGGAAGGTTGATCGTGAAAGTATCGTCACTCGCAACGGTCATTTCGTGAACTTCGACCTGACCGCCTTCTCGTTCAAATTGGATTCCCCAAACTAGTCCCGACTTGTGAGCGACGGACCACTTCCCGTTTTGGTTGATTGGAAGTGGACCAAGGTTAATCGTGACTTCGTACGTACCGTCGTCTGCAAAGGTCGCTCGCAGTGATCCGGAGCGAATAGCGTTGACCAATTGTTGTGCGGCAAATTTTTGGATTGGGTTGTCGCCGAATTGTTTCAATCGCGCCGCGACCGCTGCTTCATTCAACTCGACGTTGCCGCGCCATTTTCCGATCAACAGTTCGTCGGAAACGAGAACAATGGGGATGTCGATTTTCTGTCCAGCTACTAAATAGAATTCGTTGGAATAATCGCTTTCACCGTCGGACGCGACTAGCGAGTGTTTCCCTTTTGGACGGATGAGAGTTAGCTGACCGCTGGCCGGAACTTCGATTGCTTCACCGTCGAATTGAAGTTTCAATTCTTTCATGTTTTCGGATTCAATCTTGATTTGAATCGTCGCCAGTCGGTCGAGTCTTACTTCGACATCGGTTCTCTTACCCGCCGCGATTTCGACAGTCTTCTGAAACTCCTCGTAACCAGAACTCGTGATCGCGAGAACGTGTTCTCCTGGCGAAACGTCGAAAACCAGCTTCTCGATGTCAACCTTCCGTTCCACACTATCGATCGTGATTCCCATGTCAACCGACTCGCGGTTCTTGATCGTCAGAGCCAACTCGCCGGTTTTTGGCATAAGTGCAAAGACGGCGATTCCAGCAACGATGGCCAGAATCAACGCGCCGCTTATGAAGACCACGCATCCGCCCCCGCGCTTACGTCGTCGAGTCTTTTTGGCGGAGGTAGACTTTGAAGAAGGATCCGTCTGCGCAAATAATTCTCCGAGCGCAACTTTGCCGCTGTCTGGCGGCTTCTGTGTGTGTTGTGGCGGTGGCGGCGGGGTAGGAGGCGGTGGCGATGATGCGACTGGCGGTGGACGCGGAACCGCGCGTTGAGCTGGCGGCTTGGCTGGCGGCTTGGCTGGCGGCTTGGCTGCGACTGGAGCCAATTTCTTTTGCAGCTCTACATCGTAGGCGGATTTTTTGTCACTATTCAACAAGCAGATTCTTGCAGCCGACAGTTCACTGAGTATCTGTTGCGTGTATGCGACATGTTTTCCAGACTGAAATGTTCTCACGTGCTTCATCTGCCGATCTGCGGCGGATTCGATCACGTCCAGATCTGATTCGAATTGCGGGATTCCAAGCAACTGATAATGCGAGGGCGGCCGATGTTCGGGCGATATTCCAAGCCAACGGTGATAGGGGTCAAACTGCTCGCTCATACATTCCAGCTGTCAGTTACGAATCTCTATGTAATTTCACTGGGGGTGATTTAGTCCGGATTATACCCCAAAATCGTCGCGCTGGATTCAGGGGGTTTCGCGTCGCTATTTTGCCGACCGCAATTCACCATCCAACCGTTCATTTTCCAGCAAGAACCGCAATTGCTGCCACCGGCGATAATGTCGCTGGCTGAAAGTTTCCGAAACCAAGGCGAGTTGCTCGTGCACACTGGCGAGTTCCTGAATGCCATCGCGCAGATTGACGCGGGGACTAAAATTGAGTCGCGTACGTAACATCTCAAAAGAGTACCCGGCGCGCAACATCGGAATCAATATCGTCCCGATTTACCCTTCGGAACCGGTTGCCAAGATTCTCTGAAAGCCTGCTGTCAATTTTGCAATCCTCAGCTTGAAGCTCAATATCACCCTGGAGTGATGATTGTTGAAGTGAAAAAGTGAAGATCGATACTTCCGTCCGCCTTCTAATCATAAGACATCGACTCGTGTTGATGACTCGCTCGCGAGTTTAAGACCTCAACCGGCAATTGGAGTCATTTGGGGTTTTGCAGAGAGTCGGTTCCGTCGCGTTACCCTAAACTTCCAAAGGGTCTCCGCTTTGACGCCGTTTTGCTAATAGGCTGATCGATTTGGCGTTTTTCGTGTTTTTTTCCGATCCATGCACGATCCGAATCGTCATATTGTTCTGCAGTAGAGCTTTAGCGAACTTGGTAAACCGCGATCAAATATGACTGAAAAACCTCCCCAACGACGTTGGTTTAGCTTCCAACTGCGGACGCTATTGATTCTGATGGCGCTTTGCTGCCTTGGCATGTACGCGAAAATCCAATGGGATTGGCATCAAAAGCTGAAAGTGGTTGAAGGTTGGGCTGCGACCGTTCAGGTCGACGATGACTGGGATTTTAAGAACGCGCAAACGGCCACTCCCGTTCTTCCGGTATCGGGAAAGAACTTCTCCAAGGAAGAACAATTAGCGATGCTGCAAATCGCGGCGATCTCGCTGGACGATCCCAAGATGCAAGTTGGTTGTTTGAAGTTGATGGTCGAACTACATCCTGCCGACGCTCTCAAATACCTCTATAAGATCGCGGTCAAAGGTCGCGGAACTGAGGTGCGTGTGAACGCGTTGCGTTTGATCGGAATTCATCGCAACGTGAACAGCGTCAAACACATTCGCCCTCTGCTCGACGATTCCAATCCAGCGGTCCGCGGCGGCGCGGCGGAGTGCCTCGGTCTGATTCATTGCCCAAGTTACGATACGCCCCCCTCCCAACAGTTTTCCGGGCTGGGTGGCTGGATCGACTGTAGACCTCCGATACAAATATCAATCTTAGGGCAAACGATCTTCAATATTTCGATGGGCGCCGATTCGATTCCCGCTGACGAAATCAAGTTGCCGCTCGAGATTCGCAAACGGATTGTCGAAATCATGGTCGATGGGGAGACCGATGATGAACGAATGGGAGCGGCGCGGGCACTCGTTCGCTGGCAACCTGAGAATTACAAACTTCGGTATGCAGAGTGGGGAGTGTGGATCAGCAGCGGTGGTGAACTGGAATTGGTTCATTCCGTGTTGGATGAAATCCCCGAATTCGTACACCGCACCGGCGACCCGATTCAAGAACTGGAGAGCGAACGTGTAAACCAGATCTTCATCATCAATAAACCGATCGCGCACATTACGGTCGACCAACCTTTGGCGGTCGATGTTTCCGCCTACATACATCAAGGCCGGCCATGGTTTGCCTTCCCTCGTCCCAACAACTATGTCGTAGGAGTGGGTCAAGTCTCCGGATTTAGTGGGATCGGCGGAGGGGATTTTTCGATACTCAAACATACGTTAGCGGGATTTGACGGAGCCGTTACCGGCCTGCTGGAAAATCCACACGATGGCTACCCGTGGCTAGTTCCACGGATCGCTCGGGTTGGTCCGGTAGGCGGATCGATGAGCATGATGAACAGCATTTCCGACGTGGGCGTCCGTTGGCAAAGTGTCATCTGCAGTCCTACAAAACGCCATTGGATGTCCCCGCCCAAGGTAGCGAAAGACGCGAAATACCAATGGTGGGAAAGACTACGCAAAGTGCAGTCGAGTTGGCTAAGCAACATGGACGAATCGGAACGCTTTCTTTACTACGACGGCCCCACGAACGTTTCGCCCCCGACATTCACCGTATACAAAAAGAACTCATTGGAAATCAACGAGAACGATATGTTCTCCCAGTCCAAATCGAACTTTCGCTCCGTTCTCAACCCAGAACTTATCCAGACACCGACAACGCAGAACCCATCTCGTCACGTGCTACTGATTCGCGTCGAAGCAGGCGAAATTGCCGGCGAGGACCGTCCTCTCACAGAACCAAAAATCACCATCGATCTCACTCAAGAGCCGCCGTTGTCGGGCGATCAAGTCGCAGCGAAGTTGCTCGAGTTGCTCACCAAATATGGCCTTACACAAAGTGAAGCCATGGGCTTAATCGACGCCTGGCGACCGCAGTTTTTCCAGACCAACGGCCTGCGTTTACTCACGATCATGACTCCCGCAGACTACGACAGATGCTGCCCGCTGTTAATGCAGCCACTACCGACAGAAGTCGTTCGAGTCGGAATTGTCTTGCAGGAATTACCCCAGCAGGAACTACCATGACGGACTCCGCGCCTAAATCAGAATTGCCACCGAATTCAAGTGACCCTGGTCGACCGCCAACGCGTCGCCGTTTTCTCAGCTTCAGCCTGCGGACTCTGTTGATCGTCACAACACTGTGCGCGATAGGGCTATTCGCAAAACGGCAATACGACTTTCACCAAAGACTGAAGATGGTCGAGAAGGCTACCCGTGGTTGACGCCGGACCATCGTCGACTTCGCGGCTTGATGAATGTGATGTCATATGGAGGGGGAGGGGCGAGTGAGATTCTTGCGGCCGGCGTGGTCTGGCAAAACGTCATCGTCACTCCCGAAAAACAAACGTGGACGAAGCTCGCTAAAATACCGGTAGGTTCGCGTTTTGCATGGTGGGAGCGATTGAGAAAAGTCCCCTCGTGCTGGGTCAGCAACCGCGGCGAATCAGAACGGTTCCTATACTACGACGGGCCGACAGACGCCGATTCACCAGTGCGAGCCACGCTAAAAGGGAACGTACTCTCATTCACCAGCGAGACGATTGACTACGAAACCAATCAATGGACGACGACCGCCGTAGGGCGGCAACAAAGTCAGGGTGTCTTCTCGCCAGGGATAAAGCGGACATCCCTGTTCGTGGAAGTCACAGGGCAACGGGTCACAGGGCAACGGGTCACAGGGCAACGGGTCACAGGGCAACGGGTCACAGGGCAACGGGTCACAGGGAAACGGGTCACAGGGAAACGGGTCACAGGGAAACGGGTCACAGGGAAACTGATGCGACTGGCAGATGGTCCGCAAGATGTCGATCTGCAACCGGCGGCGAAAATCGAAGGCTCTGATATCGACGTCGTGTTACTCAACATCTGCGTCAACTACGGTCTCACCAAGGAAGAGGCGATTGGAATGATCGACGTTTGGCGCCCTCAATTCTTCGAAACAGACGGTCGCAGATTGCTGACCATCATGGACAAGCAAGATTACGATCAGCTTTGTCCGTTGCACATGCGTCCCGAACCGACAGAACTCGTTAGACTCGGGATTGTCTTGACGGAGTTATAAAGCTGTTGTGTGCCGTAGGCCGCACCATAGGCCGCGCTGTGGATTCTTGTCTTTACCCAAGTTTTTCGTTCGTTTAATTTAACCGTTAGCCAAAGAAAAATGCCGCAGAAAGTTAACCGCTTGTTGGATGACGTTAAACGAACCCCCTCAAAACTTGGGTGGACTTGTGGGGGTTTTGCAGACTATCTCGCCAAGCAGCGACGGGCGGATCGAATAAAGTTCGAAGTCGGTAGGGGCAATTGGGTCTGTCGTCCGATATCTAACTGTTACCTGGGAATAGCGACTGTAAACTGCTCATCAATACTTCTAAACGCCAGAGTTCAGAGATGGCAACTGTGACAACGAATGATGACTTATCGGACGATGCACCTGCTGTGAATGATCTCCAGTGCTTTGAGTGCGCGTCTATTGTCACAACTCAACAACGACGACTGGCAATGCTCGTTTCACTGTTTGGCGTTTGGGTTTGCGGTTTAGGACTGGCCGCGGGCACATTGGGCACACTGTTCTTAAGACGACCGTTTCAATGGATAGAGCTCGGTTTATGCGTTGGCGGTGTGATCCTTTCGCTGTGTCTCACTCGACTTATCCAGCTACGATTCGGGCAAGCGGACGGGCGCAGAATCATCGTCGACTTGAAGCAGAAGTTGCTGATTTTCGAGAACTGCAGTGTACATCGCGGCGCGCTGAGTATTGGCCTTCCGCAGGGCGAAGTGAGTTTAAGTTTCGACGACATTGCAAACATTGAAAGAATGACTGGTCGGGGGCGGCACTTTCGCGTCTATTTCGGCAATCAATTCATTCACATCGACAACGATCTCTCTAATGTAGATCGTCTCTATGACACGCTACAGGGACGCTGCGAACAATCGGCTACCGGCACCTCGAAGACGCGAGACTCGTGGCGCGACTTGGTGAAATTTCTAGTTCCCTTTGCGGTCGTTGCATTGATCGTCGCAGTTAGCTGCTGGTTCGGCTGGATCTAGACTACGGTACGGACGTCACATTACTAGAGTTCCCGATGTTCGTGCAGCCTATATTCTTCGCCGAACAAAGGTGTTTGAACCTCCCTCCCCTCGACAATTGCGTCAGTTCGGTTACAACGGAATTCCAAGCAGGAAATTGGATAATTTCAGCCGAGAGACTCCTCAATGACAGTCTATGTATTTGGACATCGCAATCCCGACACCGACGCCGTATGTTCGGCCATAGCCTACGCAGACTTGCTCCAGCAAACGACTTATCCCGATGCTGTGGCGGCATGTTGCGGCACTCCAAATTCGCGAACAGAGTTTGCTCTGGAACGCGCTGGAGTCAAAGCCCCACGAATGATTATGGATGTTCGTCCACAAGCCAAACGCGTCGCGCGGAGCGAATTCGTGACGGCTCGACCAACGGATGATTTTTATTCCGTCTATAAAAAACTCAAGCCCATGAGCGACCGCGCCGTGCCGATAGTTGAGGACGGCAGGGTAACCGGCATGTTGCCGCTAATCAATTTACTAGAGATGGTTCTAGAGGGTGACGACGATCCGATCAAAAACCGAGAAGTCGACAGCAGTCTCGCAAAAATCTGTGAAGTACTCGGCGGTACTTTCCAGCACTCGGTCGATGAGAACAACCGCGAGCAGTTGATTCTCACGGTAGGAGCCATGAGTGCCCATGGTTTCGAAACTCGCATGGGAAAAGTTTCACCCGAGCGGCTGCTAATCGTCTGCGGCGATCGACCAACGATTCAGATCCCCGCAATTGAACGCGGAGTGCGCGGCATGGTCGTGACTGGTGGCTACGAGGTTTCGCCTGGCCTGCTGCAGATTGCGAAAGCAAATGGCGTATCGATCATCAGAAGTCCGCACGATACCGCGACTACCTCGCTTCGCATTCGACTTGCTCGGATGGTCGAATCGGCGATCGAGCGCGATTTCGTTTCAATCCTGGAAAATTTGCCGATCGAGGATGCGCAGCAATTGGCTAATCGAACCAACCAGCAAGTCTTTCCAGTCGTCAATGTAGCGGGAGAGATCAGCGGAATTCTCAATAAGTCAGATCTCATCAATCCACCGAAGACGAGAATCATTCTGGTTGACCACAACGAAATTCGACAAGCAGTTCGGGGCGCCGATGAAGCCGACATAGTGGAAGTACTCGACCACCACCGCCTGGGCGGAAGTCTTCGCTCCTCTCAGCCGATCCGTTTCATCAATGAGCCTGTCGGTTCGACTTGCACACTAGTCGCTGGACTTTATCGTTCGCGCGGCATCACTCCTACGACCGGCATTGCGCTATGCATGGCATCCGGCATCATCTCTGACACTCTGAAGTTGCGGTCGCCAACGACTACAGATATCGATCGCGAAACCCTGGCGTGGTTGGGAACGCTATGCGAATGCGATCTCGACGAATACGCCAGCGAATTCTTCTCCGTGGGCTCGGCGCTGCGAACGTGTGCACCCAATGAAGTTGTAGCCGAAGACTGTAAAGAATTTGACGAGAAAGGAAAACGCTTCTCAATCTCCCAAATCGAAGAAATCGGGTTCGACTTATTCTGGAATCGAAAAGACGAGTTGAACCAGGCCCTCGCCGACTTGAGTCGAGACAAACGACTCGACTTCTCTTGCCTTCTCGTCACTGACATCGTCTCAAACGGAAGCCTATTACTGATGTCCCGCGAACAAGGTTTCCTCGAAGAAATCAGGTACCCGCGAGTCGCCGAAAACCTTTATCAGTTGGATCGTATTGTCAGCCGAAAAAAACAACTGCTACCACTGTTGATTCGACTCTTGGATTGATGTCCCGCAGTGCGGTGTCATTGGCAACCCGGTTTTATCTCGACGCAGAGCGTCCCGCTAGGTACGATATTGTCCGCAACAAACATTTCGAATAAAGATCGAAGTGAAGTCATTTACCGGCACGGAAACTATGCGATACTTGTCGAAAAAACATTACTTTCGAGCGAGAAAAGCGGTAGCTCGAAAAGACCTTCAGCGACGTCGGCTATCATTGGAGCAACTTGAGTCGCGCTACCTTTTAGACGCTTCGGGTTTGGTAGGCTATTGGCAATTCGATAACGGCGCGGACCTTGGCCTCGATTCGTCTTCCAACAACAATCAGCTCGGACCGTTTGGCGGTACGGCGTTCAACGCTACTGGACAGACTGCTGGTGCCGCAAATTTCGATGGCGTTGATGATGCGATTGCGATCGACAATGGCGGTGTACCGAACGATGCCACCGTACCGGTTGGCTTCCCAATTGGCTCGAGCGCCTTCAGCTTTTCAACCTGGGTTCAGCCCACCGGTACTGGAAACCGGCAGATAGTCGGGTGGGGCAACTCAGCAACCAACTCAAGTAATACGCTCAGCATCGACGACGCTGACCAACTTCAGCTGACGACTTTTAGTACCACCTTACAAGTTGATACCAACGATGTTGGCGTTAACTTGGTCGATGGTGCTTGGCATCACGTGGCGGGTGTTTTTAACGGAACGACTCGTTCACTTTGGGTCGACGGCAACCTCGTTTCATCGGACATCGCCAGTCCCGGTCTCGTATCTGCTGGACAGTTTCGAGTCGGCAACAGCATCGCTGGTTCTGCCTACTCGGGCGGACTCGACGAACTCGCCGTCTTCACCACTCCTCTCAACCAAGCCGAAATCGCAGCATTGGCCGCAGGCGCTGCGGCCGATAACGTCACGATCAATACTGGCAACCTGCCAACCCCGATCGGCTATTGGACTTTTGACAGCCCCGCAAACATCGGTGAAGACACCTCTCCGCTGAAAAATGATCTAACCCCCATCGGCGATTCAGTGCAATCAACTGCGGGCGGTCGTTTTGACAATGGACTGAGTCTGGGCGGATCGGCTGACTATCTCGCTCCCGGCAACGGGGCGGGAGGAGAAGACACTAACTCAATTCCGACCGACCTGCCGATCGGAAACCAATCGTACGCGATTTCGACGTGGATCAAACCAACTGCCACTGGATCTCGGGGCATGGTTGGCTGGGGCAACTATGGCAGCGGCCGTCAAGTGAACGCATTCCGCATATTCAATGACAACGGATTTCGCCACTATTGGTGGAGCGCTGATTTAGATGCCGGAGATGCCTCCCCAACGAATCTCGACGACGGTCAGTGGCACCATGCACTGGTTACATATAACGGAACGACGCGGCAACTCTGGCTCGACGGCACATTGCTAATCCAGGATATACCGGGAACCAATAATTCGCAGCCTCGAAATTTCCGCATCGGTAACACCAACAACGGCGAAAACTTTCTCGGCATGCTCGACGACGTGGCCATCTGGAACGTGGGGCTATCGAGCAGCGAAATTCAAGGCTTGGCCAACGGATCGCAGCGACCCATCTCCCCAAATGCTCCTCCGACAGCAACGAACGACACTTACAACGCGGTCGAGGATCAAACACTAATTGTCAACTTCGCAACAGGTCTTCTGGCCAACGATTCCGACTCCGCTGGCGACTCGATTTCGGCCCTTCTAGAATCGGCACCAGACCATGGAACAGTGGAACTCGGCGGCGACGGATCATTTCAATATACACCGAACGCAAACTACTTCGGCACCGATTCGTTTACCTATCGCGTGATCGACGCCAGCGCGTCAGCCGTCGCAACGGTTTCGCTGAACGTGGCCAATGTCGCCGACTCGCTAGTCGCAGTCGAAGACACCTACGTCGCAAATCCCGGTGCCACGATTATTGCGACTGTGGCAACATCGCCGATTCTCAACGACGAAAACCCGGACCAAATAAATGTGACTTTCAACCTGGTGAATGGAGCGGGTACGGCCGCTGGTACATTCGTCGCGACAGCGGACGGTTTCACTTACTCTCCGGCCAACGCGAACTTTGTCGGTACGGAAACCGCGGTCTACACAATCGATGGTCCCAGCGGTGAAACGTCAAACCAAGGTACGATCACGTTCCTCTTCGACAATCAACCGCTCGCGAACACCGACGATTATTCCGTAACGGAAGACGGTTCGCTGACAATCGTAGCAGCCAGTGGTGCACTCGATAACGATACGGATGCCGAGTCGGATCAGTTAACCGCCGCGCTGTTGAGTGCTCCTGGTAACGGAACTTTGACTTTTAACAGCGATGGTTCGTTTCAATATACGCCGAACGCAGATTTTGCGGGCGTCGACATTTTCACCTATCATGCCAATGACGGCGACCAATATTCCGCTCCAGGTACAGTCTCTATCAATGTCACGGCCGTCAACGATGGGCCGATAGCCGGTGACGACAATTACGTTGGCATCCAGGATCAGACCCTCGTGATCAACATTGCTAACGGGGTTGCTGCCAACGACATCGATATCGACAGTCCAGCGTTGATGGTAGCGGTTGGTGTGACAACCATCAGCGGATCGCTCAGTCTCGCCGCTGACGGTTCGTTTACCTATCAGCCAAATGTCGGCTTCACGGGAAACGATTCTTTCACCTATATCGCGTCGGATGGCAACTTGACTTCCAATGGCACAGTCGAGATCCGAGTACTTTCGCTTGACGAACAGATCGTAATTAACGAGATTCATTACGAGCCATTCGATAACTCGCAAAGAGCCGAGTTCGTTGAGCTTTATCACGCTGGAATTCTTCCGGTCAATCTTGGCGACTGGTCCTTTACTGCCGGTATCAACTTTACCTTTCCGGCCAACACCATGCTCAATGCAGGTGAGTATCTGGTGATCGCTGAAGACCCGACTACTCTTCAAGCAGCGTATGGCATTACCGCCCTCGGTCCCTTTACGGGATCTTTGGCCAATGTTGGCGAACGAATAGATCTCCAAAACGACACTGGCGATCGAGTCGACCGGGTTGAATACGGCGTTGGTTTTCCCTGGCCTCTCGACCCATCGGGAGCTGGCAACTCGATGGAATTGTTAAATCCGAATCTGGATAACAATCTCTCAGGAAGCTGGCGTGCAGGTAACGGCGGTATTCCGACGCCAGGCGAGCTAAATTCCGTGTTCGCTACCAACTCAGCTCCTCAAATCCGTCAGGTGGAACACTCGCCGAAACAACCGGTCGCCAATCAAGCCGCAACACTGACCGCCAAAGTTACCGATCCCGATGGAGTTGAAAATGTTACGTTGCATTACCAGCTGGTGCTACCTGGCCAGTACATACCGGCTTGGCTACCGGTGCCAATCCCGACCTTGATGAGTGACGCGGAGACGTCGCGACAACCCAACCCCGACTTTGAAGATCCGGCGAATTGGATCGACTTAGTCATGGTGGACGACGGCACGGGCGCAGACGCCGTCGCTGGCGACAGCATCTACACGGCACAAGTTCCGGGGCAAGATCACCGCACTCTGGTTCGTTATCGAATTACGGTCGAAGACTCATTGGGCGAAATGTTGCGAGTGCCGTACGCGGACGACCCCTCGTTGAATTTCGCTTACTTCACTTACGACGGCGTGCCTGATTACGTCGCTACTACTTCTGTACAGGGCGGCCCGCAAACATATTCCAGCGGCACACTTAATGCTGCTCCCGTGTATCATTTGATCACTCGCAACGAATAACTTACCGAAGCGCGAGCAACTGAAGGTTCTACGCAAATACCGCAAGGTAACGATGCCCGTTTCGCCTTTAACTGGGGAGGCAGCTGGGTCTACGACGGTGAAGTCTACGACCATATCAAGTTTCGTTTGCGAGGAGGAAATGGTCGCTATCAAGTTCCGCCTGGCAATCCAAGTAACATTGCCGGCAAACGGAATTGGCGAATTCGATTTAACAAAGGCAATTTCCTACAGGCCAAGGATCAATGGGGCGACGATTATCCCACAGAATGGCGAACATTGAATATCGGTCGCATGTTCGGCAATCGTATCGACGGCAACTGGGGTCTCCCCGAACAGGTTAACTTCGACATCTGGAATCAGGTAGGTGTCCCCGCACCGTACACACATAACTTCCAATGGCGAGTTATCGACGACATGGAAGAAGCGCCGAACGATGCCGATGGCCAGTACAACGGCGATTTCTGGGGAATCGCGCGGGCGTTCGAAGACTACGACAGACGCTTCCTGGACGCCCACGACTTGCCGCAAGGCAATCTTTACAAGCTAGTTAATCAAACTCAAGTTGGACTTGAACAGCAACGCTATCAGGCGCCCGACGCCGTCCGCGACGGCAGTGACCACAACAATATCGAAAACAATTTGAACGGTTTCCAATCAGAAGATTGGATCAACACGTACGTCGACTACGACAAGTATTACGCATACCACGCAATCGCTCAGGCGGTGAAGCATTACGATTACTGGCCATCGGCCAACAAGAATGCAGCCTGGTATTTCTATCCTAACTACACTGCCGAGAACAACTTCCTTGGGGAAATGTGGACGCTGCCGTTCGACTCAGACGCTTCCTGGGGACCATCTTGGAATTCGGGGATCGATCGACCGTACGACGCGATCTTCGCCAATCAAGGTGGCTCGGCCAAACCCGAGATGCAAATCGAGTATCGTAATGCAATCCGCGAAGTCGTCGATCTTATTTGGCAGCGCGATCAACTCGAACCATTGACTCGTCAGCTCGCCGCATTCATCGATCCGCTGGAGGAAGCCGAT